>JBPCKH010000189.1:0-8209 GCA_051004475.1 Candidatus Limnocylindria bacterium
GCAAGGAAGTCGGGCGAATAGCCCCAATGTGCCTTGGAACGGAAGGCGAGGGAGCTCAGCGCATCGGCCTCGTCCGGTCGTGCCCGTCTGATCGGTTCAGGCACCACGGGCGCCGATCATGGTCGGATGGTCGATCGCTGGGCATCGGTCCATGACAACGTCGAGTCCGGCATCGGCCGCCAGGCGTGCCGCCTCCTCGTTCCAGACCTCGAGCTGCATCCAGACTGCCTTGGCGCCGATCGTGATCGCCTCTTCGACATGCGGCAGGACGAGCTCGGAGCGGCGAAAGATGTCGACCACCTCGATCGGCGCACGCGGATCGGCCGGCACGGAGGCAAGGTCGGGGTAGGCCAGCTTGCCGTGGATCAACGTTTCATTGGGGTTGATCGGCACGACGCCATAGCCCTGGCGGAGCAGGTAGCGGGAGACCCCGTGCGAGGCGCGCCAGGGATGTGAGGAGCAGCCGACGACCGCCCAGACGCGGTGCGAGCGCAGGATGTGCTCGGCGACGTTCGGGTCGCTCCAATCATGCGGCGCGGTCATCGCGAGCGAGCGAGCTCCTGGAGAGCGGCCTTGATGCGAACGTCGAGTTCGCCGGCTGTCCCCGCCACCGCGCCGGCCGCCCTCCGCGCCTCGCTGGCGGAGTAGCCGAGCGACTCGAGCGCGGCGACAACGTCCGAATCGGTGGAGCCTGCACCGCCGGCCGCGATACCGGCCGCATGCACCTTCTCCTTGAGCTCCAGGATGATCCGCTGCGCCGTCTTGCGGCCCACGCCGGACACGGTGGTGAAGACGTCGGCGTCATCGGTCACGATGGCAAGCTGGAGCTTGGTGACCGCGTGTGCCGCCGTGATCGCAAGCGCCAGCCGCGGGCCCACCTGCGACACAGTCATGAGCAGTTCGAAGAAGCCAAGCTCCTCGGTGGTGGCAAAGCCGAACAGTGCCTCCTGGTCTTCGCGCACGAGATGGTGCGTAAAGACCGATGCCTCACGACCCACCCGCAGCTTCGCCAGCAGCGCTGGGCCGGCCACGACGCGGTAGCCGATCCCGGCCACCTCGACGAGGGCGTGGTCCTGACCAACGTGGGTGACCGGGCCACGAAGCGACCCGATCAACCGATCACCGCCTTCGCCTCGGACGCCGCCCGGTAGGCGCAGCCGATGGCGATGGCGAGCGCATCGGTTGCGTCGTCAGGCACGCCGGCGAGGCTCACGCCAAGCAACCGCTGGACCATGGACGCAACCTGCCGCTTGTCCGCCGAACCGTTGCCGCAGATGGTCTGCTTGACCTCGTTCGGAGTAGGCTCATCAATCGGCACCCTCGCCTCGGCCGCAGCCAGGAGCGCGATTCCCCTGGCCTGACCGACCGTCATCGCGGTCTGCACGTTGCGCTGAAAGAAGAGGCGCTCGATGCCGACCCGCTGTGGTTGGTGCTCGCCGATCAGCGTTTGCAAGGCACCATGCAGCTGCCGAAGCCGCTCCGCGTCGGTAGCCGCGGCGGGCGTGCGGATGCAGCCAGCGTCGATCAACCAAACGTTGCCGTCACGAAGCTCGACCACGCCGAAGCCACAGGTGGCCGTCCCGGGGTCGATACCAAGCGTGATCACGCTGGCATGGTAGCCGCTTGACGGACGACCATACCCATCCTAGAATGTCCGTCATCGTTCAATATTTGTCGAACGAACTACACTCATCGGACGAAGGGACGGGGTTAGAACAATGATGCTCCTACCGAGCCCTGGCGTCCTCGACTCGCTGATTCGGGACCGCCAGATTACCCTGCGCACCTCGCCTGCCCGACGATCGGCTTCTGCCGGCGTCAGCATGCGAGTCCGCCTCGGTCACGCGCTGGTCGTGGCCGGCAGAACCCTGAGCGGCGAGCGGGTCGATCAGCCCGCCCGCCCTCCGGCGCTGACTACCGCCACCTGAGTTCAGAGGTACGGCAGATGACTCCAACGCGTGGCCCGGGTTCCCCGCCGGCGGTGACGGTCGAAGTCTCCCCCGCCTACGAGCTGCTGGAATCGCTCGTCACCGCCTTCAACGACGGTGATTCGGACGCTTACGAGATCGGTCCCGAGTGGATCGCGGACGCTCGGCGCCGCGCTGGTGATGAGCTCCTGGCACAGATCGCCGCCGTCTCACACGGAGACGTTGATACCTTCATTCACCTCGCCGGCCTGGCGTACGACACGCCGGCTCCGCGCGACATTCCAGCCTTTCTGGAACACTTTCGCCAGACCGATGCTGACGAGATCCGGCTCCACCTTGTCCAGTTCTACTCGCGCGACATCCGACGCCTGACTTCACCGGCCGTGATGCGCGCGGCCGTCGGTGGTGATGCGGAGGCGAAGGCTGAATTTCTGCGCACCTCGCACCCCGAATGGGAGAGGTGGACGGACTACCTGCGCAGCATCCTCGACGCCGATGGTGAACAGCTGAAAGCAGGCCTGCTCGAAGTTCTCGAGCAATGGGCCGAGCGCGTCTTCAAGCCAGAGTCACTGACGATCATGCCGATCATCGAGCGCGATGCAGACGCCAAGCGCGACCTGGCGCGCGATCTCCCGCTCGACCAGTTCATCACCGCCGCCACGAACGGTGTCGAATTCGCGGCACGCCCGAACGTCGACCGGGTCGTGATGGTCCCCAGCTTCGTGAACCGGCCGCTCGTCTCGTACCTCGAGTACGGCGACGTCCTTCTCATCATCTACCCGGTCGCGGACGAAAGCGTCTCGGGCGACGCCGATACGCCCCCGCTCCGCCTGGTACGCCTCTCGAAGGCGCTCGGCGACGAAAAGCGGTTGCGCATCCTGCGCGCCCTCGCTGGCGGCGAAAAGTCGCTCATGGAGCTGGCGGATATGTTCGGCGTGGCGAAGACCACGATGCACCACCACATGGTCACGCTCCGCTCGGCCGGGCTCATCTCCGTCGTGGTCGGCTCCAAGCACTACCGGCTGCGCCACGAGACCGTGCCCGACGTCGGTGCGTTGCTCAGCGGATACCTCAACGCCGCTTCAGGTCCGCCCACGGCAGCGGCCCCAGCCGACCGTCGTCGCCGACGCGCAACCGGAACCGCGGGCTGACGATCGCTCGGCTGCTATACCTCGTCGTCGCTCCGCGGCCCTCGCCGATTTGCGACCACTGGCGGTTTGCGAGCCGACACCGCAGGTCACTGCCTTCTGTCAACCCTCCGGCGTGCGGTCGTGGCGCTGGGCAGTCGTGGAGTCGTGCTGCACGCCGGTGGTCTGATAGGGCGTGAGGTCTGCCTCCGACGGACTCTGCACCAGGCGTACCGTCTCCGTCCGGCGCCGCGCTCTCTCCTTCCGCCGTAGCTCCCTGACCTCCTGGACGATGCCAAAGACATACGCGCGGACATCATGGCCAGGGCGGCTTACCGGGCGCTTAGCGGACTCTTATCGGGGTTGCGACCGCCTGGGCTCAGGCGACCTGAGCTTCGAGCTGTTCCATCAGGGCATCAGGGATGTCGAAATTGGCGTAGACGTTCTGGACGTCGTCGAGGTCCTCGAGCCGCTCCATGAACTGAAGGACCTGCCTGGCCGTCTTCTCGTCGCCGATCTCAACCCGGGTCGTGGGTTCCATCGATAGCTCGGCCGAGTCGGCGGCGAAACCGGCCGCGGCCAGTGCACGGCGCACCGATTCGAGCTCAGCCGGCTCGGTCGTCACGATGATCGCGCCGGCGTCAGGGGAGCTCACGTCGGAGGCGCCCGCATCGATCGCGGCGAGGGTGACCTCATCAGGATCACTGCCCTTCAACGGGAGTCCGATGATGCCCTTCTGCTCGAACTGCCAGGCCACCGTCGACAGCGACCCGCCCGACTTGCTGAATGCGCTGCGAATCTCGGAGGCAGTCCGGTTGCGGTTGTCGGTCATGGCGGCCACGATCACCGCCACGTTCGCCGGCCCGAGGCCCTCGTAGGTGACCTCCTCGTACTTCTCGGCGTCCGCGCCGCTGCCGCTGGCTCGCTCGATTGCACGCTTGATGTTGTCTGCCGGCATCGAGTTGGACTTGGCCGTGTCGACCGCCATGCGCAGGCGGTAGTTGGCGTCCTGGTCTCCCCCACCCTGCCTCGCCGCCGTGATGATCTCGCGCGCGAGCTTCGTGAACAGCGCGCCGCGCTTCGCGTCATTTGTGCCCTTCTGCCGCTTGATCTGGGACCACTTGCTGTGGCCTGACATGAATCCTCCTGCCGCGCTCCCGCGGACGAATGTGCTGCCGTCCCGGACCAGGATTCTACCAATGGGCGCACGGAGGCACCGATGTGACCAAATTGCGTGTCAAACGCGCAGGCGATCGCCGATCGGCGCGAGCAGCACTCGATCCAGGCTCCACCGGCCGCCGCCGAGGATGACGAGCACCGACGAGAGGCCGAACAGCGCAACGTGCGCAACGACCGGGTCATCGGGCAGCGCGAAGAGCGCGAGTGTAAGCACCGCGAACCCCACGATCGCGCTGAATCGGGTGAGCAAGCCGAATATGATGGCGACACCGAGAGCCGTCTCGATCAAGATTGCGCCGAGCACCCACAGCTCAGGGGCGACGGGAACCACCGAGGTGAGTTCGTAGCGCTCGACGGCGGCAAGTGCCTGGTCATAGATGAGCAGCTTGTCCACGATCCCCGATGCGGCAAAGGCGCCGCCGAGCCCGAGCCGCACGAGGAGCGGCACGATATCGTCGTAGTGATTCGCCGCAAGGTTCTCGGTGGCCGCCCGTGCACCCGGACCGCGGGGAAAAGCGGCGCGCAGCAGATCATCCAGGCTGGGGCGTCCCGGCCCGAGGATGGCGGCCACCGCCAGGGCACCTGCGACGTCGAGCATCATCACCAGCTCCGGGTGAGCGACAAGAGTCACGACGTACGCGCCGAGGGCGACGAGCGCAGCAGGGCGAACGGCAAGGCCAAGCAACAGAAGAAAGCCGGTGCCGGTAAGCAGCAGCGCAAACAGGTCGCCGGTCTCGAGCGTCGGCAAGAAGCGCACGCGCGCCACGCCGGAGCCGATGAGCACCAGCCCCACCGAGAGCCGGACGATCCACGGAAGGTACTCGCGGTAGCCCAGGACGCGCTCGATGAACCGAGCGCGTGGGCCCTCCATCGGTCTCCAGCGAGCCCAGGCAAGGACCGCAAGCATGACCACGAACAGGCCGATCCCGAGCAGCAGAAGCGAGCCCGCCTGCCCCATGGCATCGAGCAAGAATCCGATGGGGTCGGGCGAGCCCTCGGGATCCGTGACGTAGTCGACGTGCGCGATCATCAGCCATTCCATCCGGCGACATTGTCGCTTACTCGGCTCCTATAATGGCGCTCCATCTCCGGCCTCCGACCGCTCGAGGCGGACACCATCGGCCTCGGCGACTCCGGCACTGCATGCGCAAGGAGCACCGATGAAGCCGACCAGCCCCGACAGGATCCGGAACGTCGCTCTCGTCTCCCACGGTGGCGCCGGCAAGACGAGCCTCGCCGAGGCAATGCTGTTCGATGCCGGCGCGATCTCACGACTTGGAACCGTCGAAGCAGACACGACCGCGTTCGACTGGGATCCCGACGAGCACAAGCGCAAGCAGAGCATCAACCTCGCCATCGGCTCGATCGAGCATGACGGCGTTCGGATCACGATCGTCGACACGCCCGGGTACGCCGACTTCCAGGCCGATGTCGTGGAAGCCCTGGCCGCCGTCGATGCCGTGATCGTGGTGGTGGACGCGTCGGCCGGGGTCGAGGTCGGGACCGAAGAAGTGTGGAAGCTGGCCGACGCGCGTGGGCTGCCGCGCATGATCTTCATCAACAAGATGGACCGCGAGAACGCGAACTACGATGCGACACTCGAACAGCTGAAGAGTCAATTCGGACCAAAGATCGCCCCGGTTTACCTGCCCATCGGCTCAGCCAACTCATTCCGCGGCTACGTCGACGTCATCGAGGAACACGCCAACATCTACGAGAACGGCATGCCGAAGGAGGTGCCGATTCCGCCCGAGCTCGAGGGAATCGAGCACTCGCGACGCGACTCGCTGGTAGAGGCAGCCGCCGAGGCGAGCGACGAGCTGATGGAGAAGTATCTCGAAGGCGAGGCATTCTCCGACGCCGAGATCGAGGCGGCGCTGCACAAGGGCACCCGCGAGGGCTCGGTCGTGCCGGTGTTCGTTGGCTCGGCAACGCAGAACATCGGCGTGCGCGAGCTGATCACCATGATCGCCAAGCACGTTCCCTCACCGGCCGAGGTCGGCGCGCGCGCGACCACCGATGGCAACCAGATCGCTCCCGATCCCGACGGTCCGTTCGTGGCGCAGGTGTTCAAGGCCAGCGCCGATCCCTTCGTCGGTCGCCTGACCTACTTCCGCGTCATCTCCGGCAGCCTCAACGGGCAGGGTCACGTCTACAACGCCACTCGCAAGGAAGCGGAGCGCGTCGGCAACCTGCTATCAGTTCAGGGAAAGGACACCGAGGCCCTGCCGAAAGTTGGCCCGGGCGACATCGCCGCCGTCGCCGAGCTGACCTCCACGGCCGCGGGTGACACCCTCGTCGCCGATAAGGCGCACGCGGTGGAGCTCGCGCCGCTGGAGTTCCCTGCCCCCTCGCTCCAGGTGGCGATCGAGCCGGAGTCGAAGGCCGATCTCGACAAGCTGGGGCAGGCGCTTCATCGGCTTGCGGAGGAAGAGCCCGCCATCCAGATCCGCCGCGAGGATGGAACGGGCGAGACGATCCTGACCGCCATGGGCGACGCGCATGTTGATGTGATCGTGGACCGCCTCAAGCGCAAGTTCGGGGCTGCCGTCAGGACTGCGACGCCACGCGTGCCGTATCGGGAGACCATTCGGCAGGCAGCGCGTATCGAGAATCGGTACAAGCGGCAGACCGGCGGCCACGGCCAGTACGGGCACGTGGTGATCGAGTTCGAGCCCGCGGAGATGGGTGCCGGCTTTGTGTTCGGGAACAAGATCGTGGGCGGCGTTGTGCCGAAGCAGTACATACCGGCGGTCGAAAAGGGCCTTCGCGAGGCGATGGCCGAGGGTGTGCTGGCCGGCTACCCGGTGGTCGACCTCACCGCCACGTTGGTCGACGGTTCGTACCACCCCGTCGACAGCTCCGAGATGGCCTTCAAGGTCGCGGCATCCCAGGCACTCAGGAAAGCCTTTGACGCCGCTTCGCCGGCGCTGCTCGAACCGATCCTGGAGGTCGACGTGGTCGTGCCCGACGCTTTCATGGGGGACGTGATGGGTCAGATCACCTCCAAACGCGGCCATGTCCTCGGAATGGACTCCATCGAGGGCATGCAGCATCTCAAGGCGCAGGTCCCGCAGGCCGAGATGTTCCACTACGCCACCGAGCTGCGCTCGATCACGCAGGGCCGCGGCCGCTTCAGCTGGAAGGTCGACCACTACGCGGAGGTGCCACACACCATCGCCGATAGGGTCGTCGCGGATGCTGCGAACAACGGGCACGGCCCGGAGCGTGGCCGCTGACTCCGAATGAGGCGCTCGACAGGCTCGGCGAATGGGCGCAACGCGAAGAGACCGTCCGCGGCCTGATCCTCCTGGGTTCACGCGCGCGCGCCGAAATTCCCGCCGACGAGTGGTCGGACACCGATCTGCTCGTCTTCACCACCGATGCCGACCGGTGGCTGAAGGACGGCCGGTGGCTGGACAACGTCGGCCCGGTGGTGCTCACCTTCGTCGAGCGGACGGCGCTGGCCGGATTGTTCGAACGACGCGTCCTGTTCGAAGATGCCATCGATGTGGACATGGTCATGATCCCGCTGGAGGGTATCGATGCGGTGATCTCCGCGGACGGAGCCGTGCCGGTTCTCGCGCGCGGGTATCGGGTGCTCGCCGACAAGGATGCGCGATTCGGTGATCTTGCCGACATGGCCACCGCTGCCGACCCGCGCGCGATTCATGGCGCAGCACCATGGCCTCCCGCAGCTGAAAGCGTCGCCAACCTCATCGGCGATTATCTCTATCACTGTGTGTGGGTCACCAAGAAGCTCCGGCGCGGGGAGCTCGCCGTCGCGGTCGGGTGCCACAACGCGTACCAGGGTGCGATCCTGCGCCGTTTCGTCGAGTGGCAGGCTGCGGCGCGGTCCGACGGCGCAACGAACACGTTCTACGACGGACGATTTCTGGAACGCTGGGCAGCTCCCGCAACGGTTACCGGACTGGCTGTCTCCCAGGCCCACTACGACACCGCCGATCTCGGCCG
>JBPCKH010000190.1:0-7094 GCA_051004475.1 Candidatus Limnocylindria bacterium
GAGGAGGGCCGTCTGCAGTACCGTGGCTATCCGATCGGCGAGCTGGTCGCGGTCGGCTCGTACGCCCAGGTCGCCGAGCTTCTGTGGACCGGCGATTGGCATGCCGATGCTGAGCTGAGCTGCGCGCCGCTCCCGTCGGCCGTTCTGGAGGTTCTGCGCCGTCTGCCGGATTCGACGAACCCGATGGACGCGCTGCGAACCGCCGTCTCGGCGTGGGGCGCCACTACGGGGACCCTCTGGCCACCGACCATCGAGCAGGCTCGCTCGCTGACGGCGCTGGCCCCATCCGCATTGGCCGCTTACGCCCGCCTGCGTGACGGCCATGAGCCGATCGACCCCGATCCCGCCCTCGGCCTGGCCGAGGGATTCCTCTATCAGCTTCGCGGCGAACGACCGGATCCCGCGGCGGCGCGGGCACTGGATGCCTACTTCATCGTCGGCGCTGAGCACGGCTTCAATGCTTCCACGTTTGCGGCCCGGGTCATCATTTCCACCCATTCGGACATGGCCAGCGCCGTGACGGGCGCGATCGGCGCATTGAAGGGCCCGTGGCATGGCGGTGCACCGGCGGAGGTGGTCGATCAGCTCCACGAGATGGGCTCGATTGACCAGGCCGAGGCATGGATCCGGGCCACCCTCGACCGGGAGGAGCGGCTCATGGGCTTCGGTCATCGCGTCTACCGTACCTATGACCCGCGCGCTGCCGCGTTGCGCTCGGTGGCAGAGAGCCAGGCCGGGATGGCCGATTGGCTCGACAAGGCGGTCGCGGTCGAGGAGATCGCGCTCCGTGTCCTTGCCGAGTTCAAGCCGGACTACCCGATCAAGACGAATGTCGAGTATTACGCTGCAGCCGTGCTCCAGGGCGTCGGTCTGCCGCCGAATCTATTTCCGGCCACGTTCGCCCTGGCACGGCATGCCGGCTGGACCGCGCACTGCCTCGAGCAGGCGGAGGCGAATGTGCTCATCCGCCCTGACGTTCGCTACGTCGGGCCCGACGAGCGTCCGTTACCGGCCTCATCGGTACCGATGTTGCATGGGTGACCGACATGGATGACAAGCGTTCGAGCGCTGAGCGACTTGGTGGCCTCGAGGGGGCCGATGCGGCAGCGCTCGGTACCGACGGACTGCCCGAGTCCGCACCGCCCGGCGCCCAGGTTGACGACGGAGAGCGGCTCGTCCCCGGCGCCAACTTCGACGAGGCTGACCGTCGCGAGTCCAAGCCGTGGTTCACGTCGCTTGCCGCGGCCAGCGACCAGGCGGGGGTCGCCAACGATCCCGCCGACGCGCAGGAGGTGCAATTTCCGACCGATCCAGAGGATCCGCACTGACGTCACAATGAAGTCGTGACCTCCGCAAACCCCTCGCGGCCGTCGACCGCGGGGGTCGTGATCGCGTTGCTCATCGTCTACGTGGTGTGGGGCTCGACATACCTCGGCATCGCGGTGATGATCGAGACGCTGCCGCCACTCCTCGCCGCCGGCGTGCGGTATGCCGTGGCCGGGCTGTTCATGCTCGGCGCCTTGACGGCGCATGCGCGGCTCCGGCGGCGGACCGAGCCGGTTGAACGGCCCACTGCCGCACACTGGCGATCGGCCTTCATCGTCGGCACGCTCCTGCTGCTCGGCGGCAACGGTGGCGTGGTGCTGGCGGAGCTCTTCATTCCATCGGGGATCGCTGCCGTGCTGGTGGCGACCATGCCGATCTGGCTGGCGGTCTTCGACGCCATCCTCAGCCGGCGGCCGCCGAGCGTGCTCGTGATCGGCGGCCTGGGTGCCGGCATCGTCGGCGTCGCCATCCTGCTCGCGCCGGTCGAGGGGATCGCGGACCTGAACCCACTCGGCATCGCGCTCGTCATCGGCGCAACCATCTCGTGGGCGGCAGGATCGCTCTACGCGCGCCGCGCGCCGCTACCACGCTCACAGCTGCTGAGCACGGGCATGGAGATGCTGGCCGGGGGGATCGTGCTGTTCGCGGCAGGCAGCCTGCTTGGCGAGATCGGGCGCACGAACGTGGAGACCTTTTCCGTGCGCTCGCTCGTGGCTGTGGCGTACCTCACCATCTTCGGCTCGATCATTGCGTTCACCGCATACACCTGGCTCCTCGCCAACGTTCCGGTCTCGACCGTCGGAACCTATGCCTATGTGAATCCGATCGTTGCGGTCGCACTCGGCGCTGTATTCCTATCCGAACCGATCACGCCGCGTACGCTCATTGCGGCGGTGATCATCATTGGCGCCGTGGTCGCGATGGTCTCCGGCCGGCCGCGCGAAACGGACGAGCCGAGACCGGTGCCGAAGGCTGCCCGACTCGAGCCCGAATGAAGCGTGGCACCGATCCTGCGGCCCCATGCCTGCATGAAAAAGTTCCAGAACATCGACGCAGCCACGCTCCACGAGCGGCTGGCGTCCAATGACCGACCTGTGCTCATCAACGCCCTGGCCCGCGAGGCATTCAACGATGAGCGCATCGCTGGCTCCATCTCCGTCCCTGCTTCGGACGCGCTGCGCGTCGCCGGCGACGTGCTCGCCAGGGACCAATCGATCGTCGTGTACTGCGCCTCGCGGAATTGCACTGCCAGCCCCACCCTTGCCCAGAAGTTCGTGGATCTCGGCTTCACCGAGGTCGCGGACTTTGAGGGCGGCATCGAAGAATGGGAGCGGGCCGGCTATCCACTTCAGCGATCGCAGGCCCTGGCAAGCGCCTGACCGAATGGTTGACTACCCGCTGACCGTCACGTGCGATGCGCGCGATGGCGGTTGGCGCTGCTCCGTCGTCGTCGGTGATGACGCATCGGCAACCGAACATTCGGTCGAGGTCGATCGCGCCACGCTCGGTGACCTGGCGCCCGGAGCGACACCGGCCGAGCTGATACGCGAATCGTTCGTCTACCTCCTCGAGCGTGAGCCGCGCGAGAGCATCATGCGAGCGTTCGAGCTGCCCATGATTGCCCGCTTCTTCGCGGACTACCCGGACGCGATCAGCCACCGCCTGGGACCGAGCGACGGTCAGGGCAGGAGACCGGAAGCCTCGTAGATGCGGTTCAGGACGTAGGTCCCATCGGTCTCGGGGTCCGTGAGGTTGGTCTGGGCCTGCTCGAGCATGATGTAGGGGTGCATCCGCGCCTGGGCCAGCTCGGTCCCACGGAAGGACAGCTCAAGGAGCACCCCTTCCTGCGTCTGCTGGCTCCACTCTTGGCCAAACAGGAAGTTCCCGTGGCTGACCATGGTGACGCCGTGATCGCCGTCATCGGTTTCGGTGATCTCGATCGGTCCTGACCAGTGCGTGCCATGGCCGATCACGTGGTCGCAACCGGCGTCGAAGAAGGCCTGCTGCTGGCGACGCATATCGCCGAGGAACTGGGCGTGGTATTCGGCCCCGCCCCACCACTGCGGTACGCAGATCACGAGATCGGCGCCCGCCCGTGCGCGTGATACGGCCTCGCTCACATTTTCGTCGCGGAGCCAGAGCACGCCCGGCTGTCCGGCCCCGGCCTCGATCGAGCCGGGGATCTCGTTGAAGGCAACGAACCCGAAGGTCATCCCGTTGACGGCGACGAATGCCGGCTCGAGCGCTGCTTCCAGGTCTGGCCCCGCGCCGGCGGTTGGGATGCCGGCATCCTTGAACTGCTCGAGCGTCTCGAGGAACCCGGTGGTGCCGCGGTCGAACAGGTGGTTCGCGGCAAGCGTCGCGACATCTACACCGTAGGTGTCGCGTAGCCGCGGGAGCACCTCGGGGTCGATGCTGAAGACAACGCCGTCGTTGACGATGAAGTCGTCCACGACGGGGCACTCGAAGTCGTCGAGGGTGATGTCGGCGCCGCTGACCAGCTCCGCGACGGCTCCTTCGTTGCCGGTGCGCACGGCATCCACGATGTTGAATCCGTTGCCGACGAATCCCTCGGGAACCGGGTTCGGGTAGACCGCCGTGTACTCCGCGGTCCCACCGCCGAAGATCCAGTCCCAGCCGCGCCCCTGCGTGATGGCCGCGAACGCCACGCCACGATCCGGGCAGGAGTCGCCGAGGCTCATCAGCGTTCGGATCTCGCCAGAGTCGTACGCCCAACCATCCGGTGGGCCCTGGATGGTCGTTGTGAACGGGTACGGCGTCATCCGCGCGGCCGAGTTGCCGAAGAGATCGGCTCCGTCCACGGGCAGAACCTTGATCGTCGGTACAACGAGCCCTGCCGGCAGCAGCGCCAGGTCGTCGGGAGTAGTGGTGAGATGGCCCGCGATCTCGGACGCGGGGAGGCATCGGGGGACCGGGTTGACGGCGGTGAACAGCTCGCAAACCTGGATGATGGTGTCGGCGTTAATAGCTGCCTCCACCTCGGCCCTGGTGATGGACGCCATCACGCTCGTATAGCCAGTGACGACGGCGAGCGGCACCTCGACCTCAGGGAGCTGCGTCGGGGTAGGGGTTGGCTCCGCGTTTTGCGTCGCAGACGCGGTCGCGGATGCTGCCGCCGTGGAGGTGCTCGGCGCGACCGGATCTGATGGAGACGGCGACGGTTGCGATGTGGCGCACGCGGTAAGCACGAGCACAAGCACGGCGAGTGCGGCCATACAGGAAGGGGATCGCATCGGTTGGGATGGTAGCCGTTGCGGCGATTTATGCGACGTGAGTCCTCCCTGTGCAACCCGCAGGAAGCGCGAGATGCCTGAGGCGCCGCCGATGGCCGGGACGAGACGTACGTACATACGATGAGCGTCGGACACGGGTGCGCCGCCTGCGGGCTCGTCCAGCAGGAGACCCGGAGACGGTAAGATTCGGACATGGTTCTTGATCCCGTGGCCACGAATCCGGAGTTGTATCGCGTCGTCATGGAGAATGAGCGGGTGCGGGTCCTCGAATACCGCGATCGCCCGGGCGACCGCACCACCTCGCACCGGCATCCCGACAGCGTCATGCACACCCTCAGCTCGTTTCGCCGACGCCTCGTCTCGGGCGATCGCGAGGTCGAGCGGCAGATCGAGCCCGGCACGACGAGCTGGCTCGCGGGCCAGGAGCATTCGGCGAGAATTTCGGCGAGACGGAGACCCACGTGATCTTCGTCGAGCTCAAGGAGGGGTCGGCCAGGGCGTTGTCTGCCGATGCAGCGCCGCTCGGCCCGTCAGACGCCTGAGCTCACATGAGCCTTGCTCTCGACGTCATCCGACGGGCTCCGAAGGTGCTCCTTCATGATCATCTCGATGGGGGATTGCGCCCGGCCACGGTGATCGAGCTTGCATCGGGAGTCGGGTACCGCGACCTGCCGACCACCGATCCGGACGAGCTCGCGAAATGGTTCACATCCGGTGCCGATCGCAAGTCACTGGAGCTCTACCTCGAGGGATTCCGCCATACCGTGGCGGTGATGCAGACGCGCGACGCCATCGAGCGGGTTGCGACCGAGTGCGTGGAGGACCTTGCCACGGACGGCGTCGTGTACGCTGAAGTCCGCATGGCGCCTGAGCTGTTGACCGATGCCGGGCTGTCCCTCGACGAGGTCGTCACCGCCATGCTGGACGGCTTCCGGCGCGGCTCTGATGGACACCCGATCACCGTCGGATTGATCCTGAGCGCGATGCGCCAGGCGGCGAAATCGGTCGAGATCGCCGAGCTGGCGGTCCGCCACCGCGATGCGGGCGTGGTGGGTTTCGACATCGCCGGACCGGAGGCTGGCTATCCGCCCACCCGGCATCTCGACGCCTTCAACCTGATTGCGCACGAGAACTTCCATTTCACCATCCACGCCGGTGAGGGATTCGGACTGCCGTCGATTTGGGAGGCGCTCCAATGGTGTGGCGCCGAACGGCTCGGGCACGGCGTGCGCATCGTGGACGACATTACGATGCGGCCGGATGGACGGGTGGCGCTCGGTCGCCTCGCCTCCTACGTTCGTGACACGCGTGTTCCGCTCGAGATGTGCCCGACCTCCAACGTTCACACCGGCGCCGCCAACGCCATCGGGGAGCATCCGATCGACCTTCTCCGTCGCCTTCGCTTTCGCGTCACCGTCAACACGGATAACCGCCTCATGAGCGGGATCTCGCTGAGCAGCGAGTTCGCGACCCTTGGGCGGACCTTCGGCATCGGCCTCGACGACATGGAGTGGCTGACGCTGAACGCCATGAAATCGGCATTCTGGCCGTTTGATGGCCGGCTGAAGATCATCAACGAGCAGATCAAGCCCGGATACGCGTCGTTGCGGGCCGCCCAGGCTGCCGCGGAGCTGACGACCGCCTGACGACGCGCATCTGGGCACGCGGCCTGCTGAAGGCGAGCTCATGCGATCTCTGGGGCGGAACATCATGATCGGCGCCGCCGGCGGATTGGTCGCCACGGCGGCCATGAGCGTGGTCATGCTCGTCGCCAGCCGTTTGGGCCTCACCGCGCAACTGCCACCCGGCCGGATTGCCGAAGAGGCCATCGAGGCGGCAACGAGTCGGCCTGCCACTCGCGACGAGGAGGAGGCCGTGGCGTCGATCGCGCACGCTGCGTTCGGCGTGGCCGGCGGCGTCATCTTCGGAGTGATCGTTTCCAGCCTGCGACGCGTACCGTCCGGCCTGATGGCCGGTCTTGGCGCGGTGTATGCGACCTCGATCTGGCTCGTGAGCTATCAGGGTTGGGTGCCTGCCCTCCGGATCATGCCGCCGGCATCGCGCGACGATCCGGGTCGGGCGATCACCATGCTCGTCGCGCACTGGGTGTACGGGGCTGTTCTCGGCCTCGTTTTCGCCATCCTGCGACGTTAGGGTTCGGCTCTAGGCCGGGGCAGGTGCCAGGAAGTCGGCGACGGCTTGTTCCAGGACCGATGCCTCCGCGACAGTCAGCCCGCGCAGGGGCGCGCGCATCCCCGTGCCGACCGGGATGTCGCGCACGCCGAGGATGTGCTTGGCGGCGGCGATGAACTGCCCGCTTGCCTCCATGGCGCTGCGGACCGCCTGCAGGCGCGCCGTGGCGGCGTCGTCCGCGGCGTCCAACGATGCGCGCACGACGTCGGGAAACGCGGCTGACATGCCCGACACGGTGCCGATGGCGCCGCCGGCGACCCCCGCGGCGATGAGCGGCTCGCTCCCGATCAGCACGGGAAGTCCGAGCGCGAGGTACGGCTC
>JBPCKH010000191.1:0-4240 GCA_051004475.1 Candidatus Limnocylindria bacterium
GGCGACGGCGCATGGCGCATCGGTGCCGAGCGTGTCGTGGTCGGCCAGGATGCCGTCGTCACGACGCTCAACGCCGAAGTCGGCTCGAAGGTCACCAAGCTGGGGCTCGACGTGCTGATGACCGGCAAGGGCGGCACCTCCAAGGTGCTGGGACTGCTTGCCGCCGGCGACGATCAGCAGATCGACATCAACACCGTCCAGGACCTTGCCGCAGATCACACGACCAGTGACCTGCTCTACCTCTCGGCGCTGTACGACCGCGCGCACGCCTCGTTCTACGGCGTCACGAATGTCCGACACGGCACGAAGCAGACGAGTAGCTACCAGGAATGCCGCAACCTGTTGCTCAGTCCGCAGGCCGGGGCCGAGCCGATCCCGGTGCTCGAGATCGAGGCCAACGACATCCTGCGCTGTGGCCACGGGGCGACCGCCGGCGCCATCGATCCGCCCACCCTGTTCTGCGCCCAGAGCCGCGGACTGGACGCTGACGCGGCGGAGCGCATGATCGTGCGCGGCTTCTTCGAGCAGGTGGTGGCCAAGATCGAGGACGAGACGATTCGCGAGCGCATTCTGGACGCCCTGGCTCGACGCATCGGTACGACTGAGGTATTCGCATGACCGCTCTTGAGCAGACGACCAGTGGCTTCGTGACCGTGGCCCGAGCGGGCGACGTCGAGCCGGGCAGCGTTCGCGTGGTGGAGGTGGATGGGCTGTCGCTGTGCATCGGCCTGACCGAGGACGGCGAGTGGGGAGCCATCGACAACATCTGTACCCATGACGGCGGAACCCTCGGCGAGGGCGAGCTGGACGACACCGGCGTCGAGTGCCCGCGCCACGGTGGCCGCTTCGACCTGTTCACGGGGCGTGTGCTTGCGCTGCCTCCGGTTCGAGCCGTGAACGCCTACGAGACAGTCCTCGACGGCGACGAGGTCCGGGTGAGGCTGTGAACCGATGAAGATCAGCACGCGCACCGAATACGGCATCAGGGTCCTCGTCACGCTGGCCCGTATCGACGAGGGCGAGGCATGTCTCTCGCTGACCGAGATCGCGAAGCGCGAAAGACTGCCGCACGCCTATCTCGAGCAGCTCGTCGGCGACCTCCGTCGCGCGGGCCTCGTCAGTGCAACGCGCGGGCAGTCCGGCGGCTACCGCCTGGCACGACCGGCCGCCGAGATCGCCATGACCGATGCGGTCCGCGCCCTCGAGGGACCGCTGCTCGAGATGCCGTGTGCGGGAGCCGACGACCTCGAGCATTGCGATCGCCCACAGCCATGCAGCGTGCACGAGGTCCTCCAGCGCGTCTCCGAATCGCTGTCAGCCACGCTGGGGGCGACCACCCTGGCCGAGGTCGTCTCGACGGCCGGTGGCCCCCCATACCCGCCTGAGATCCGACGCCGGCGCGCCGGACACCACGCGGCCACGACCACGCAGGAAGCAAGGAATTCATGACCGACGAACTCGTCATCTCCGGGCTCGAGGTGAGCATCGGGGAGAAGAAGATCCTGAAGGGGCTCGACCTGACCGTGAGGCAGGGAGAAGTCCACGCCCTGATGGGTCCGAACGGCTCCGGCAAGACCAGCCTGGCCTACACGCTCATGGGTCACCCCGAATACAGGATCGATACCGGCAGCATCACCTGGCGTGGACAGGATCTGCTGGCTCTCTCTCCCGATAAGCGCGCGAGGCTCGGGATCTTCCTGGCCTTCCAGTATCCGAGCGCAATTCCGGGCGTGACAGTCGCCAGTTTTCTGCGCAACATCTACAACGCGATCCATCATCCCAAGCCGGCCGACGCCGATGGCGAACGCTCGATCAAGTACACCGGCATCCCGCTCGGGAAGTTTCGCAAGCTGATGGAGGAGAAGATGGCGCTCCTCCACATGGATCCCGCCTTCGCGGTCCGCTACGTGAACGAAGGCTTCTCCGGCGGCGAGAAGAAGCGCCTCGAGATGCTCCAGATGGCGATCCTCGGCCCGGCGATGGCGATCCTGGACGAGACCGATTCGGGGCTCGATATCGACGCGCTCAAGAACGTCGCCGACGGGATCAATGCGACCCTCTCGCCGGAGATGGGCGTGCTGATGATCACCCACTACCAGCGCATGCTGAATTACGTGACCCCCCAGTTCGTTCACGTCCTGCTCGATGGCCGCGTGGTCATGTCGGGTGGCGAGGAGCTGAGCCACCAGCTCGAGGCGAACGGGTACGACTGGGTCCGCGACCAGGTGGGCCTGCCGTCCGCCGTCGGCGACGAGGCATCGGCACCTGAGCCGGTCGCTCAGCACTAGGACCGCACGGACCGATGGCGATCGAGCAGCTCCGACCGGACGTCTTCGACGGGGCCGCGCTGCGCGTTGACTTCCCCGTGTTCGATCGTCCGCATCGGTCCGGCAAGCCGCTCACCTTCTTGGACTCCGCGGCCTCGGCGCCAAAGCCGCGGGCGGTCATCGAGGCACTTTCGGACGCGTATGGGCACCACTACGCCAACGTCCATCGCGGCATCTATGAGCTGTCCGAGGATGCGACGGCGCGTTTCGAGGGTGCTCGCGCGGCGTTGGCGCGTTTCATCGGCGCACCAAGTGAGCGGGAGGTCGTCTTCGTCCGCAACGCGACCGAGGCGATCAACCTGGTCGCCTACAGCTGGGGTCGGACCAACGTCGCCGCCGGCGACCTGATCCTCGCGACCGAGATGGAGCATCACGCCAACCTGGTGCCCTGGCAGCAGCTGGCAGCCGACACCGGCGCGAACCTGGAGTTCGTCGCCATCACCGATGACGGCAAGCTCGACCTGGATGACCTGCGACAGCGGCTGGCGAAGGGGCCGAAGCTGGTCGCCATCGGCCATGTCAGCAATGCGCTGGGGACGATCAACCCGGTCGCCGAGATCACCCGCATGGCCCACGATGCCGGTGCGCTCGTGATCCTGGACGCCGCGCAGAGCGTGCCGCACATGCCGGTCTCTGTCATCGATCTCGGCGTCGACTTCCTGGCGCTGTCGGGGCACAAGATGCTCGGGCCATCGGGCATCGGCGCACTCTGGGGACGCAGCGAGCTGCTGGAGTCGATGCCGCCATTCCTGACCGGGGGCAGCATGATCAGCAAGGTGACGCTGACCGGAACCACCTGGGCCGAGGTGCCGCTCAAGTTCGAGGCCGGTACGCCGGCCATCGCCGAGGCCGCGGGCCTGGCGGCGGCCATCGGCTACCTCGAGGGCATCGGCATGGAGAACGTGCGGGCTCACGAGCAGTTCCTGTTCGAGCGCGCCTGGGACAGGCTCGGCAGCGTCGATGGCGTTCGTCTGCTCGGCCCCGCGTCGCCCGACGAGCACGCCGCCGTCATCAGCTTCGTCATCGACGGCATTCATCCGCACGACGTGGCCACCATCTTCGACGGCCATGGGGTTGCGGTGCGAGCTGGTCACCATTGCGCGCAGCCGGTCATGGCCAGGTACGACCTGCCGGCAACGACGCGCGCCAGCTTCTACGTTTACAACGACGTCGACGACATCGAGCGTCTCGCCGATGCCATCCAAGCCACCCAACGACTATTCGGAACCGCCTGAGATCACCATGGACAACCTCTATCGCGACTTCATCCTCGAGCACTATCGCGAGCCCCACAACAAGGGCGTGCTTGACCCACATGACCTCCATTTCGCCGATTCGAACCCGACCTGCGGCGATGACATGTCGATGACCCTGCTGCTCGACGAGACCAGGCAGCGCGTCGCCGATGTCGCCTTCGATGGCCGCGGCTGCGCGATCAGCCAGGCATCGGCCTCGATCATGACCGATGAGCTGCGTGGCATGAGCCTCGACGAGCTCCGCGCCATGGATCCGAAAGGGGTCATCGAGAATCTCGGCGTGCCGATCGGCCCGGCACGCCTCAAATGCGCGCTGCTCGGCTACAAGGTGCTTCAGGGCGCCGTCATTGGCGCTGAGGCTCGCTGGCCGGACGAGGCCGATGTGCTTGCAGGGGGATCCGCACCATGAGTTTTCGCGAAGTGACCGCCGCCGAGGCGGTGGCGCTGGCGCGTGACGGCCACCGCGTCATCGACGTCCGCGAGCAGAGCGAGTGGGATTCGGGCCACGTCGCCGGTGCGACGCTCCTGCCGCTCGGCGATGTCGCGCAGCGCGTTGGCGAGGTCTCACCCGACAGGGACGCGCCGTTGCTCCTGCACTGCGCGGTCGGCGGCCGCTCCGGACGCGCCGCCGGCTGGCTGACGCAGATGGGCTACACG
>JBPCKH010000192.1:0-8939 GCA_051004475.1 Candidatus Limnocylindria bacterium
GTGAAGCCGGCCGTTCGCAGCGTCGCCGATTCGAACAGGGCATTGAGCATTCGTTGCTCCGGCGGCAGCGCTCCGAGCGTGGCGGGGTTCGTCCATTCGGTGAACCCGATGGTGATGGCGCCACCGACGAGGAGGACGGCGCTGGTCATTAAGACGAGCTTCGTCTCGAGCGCCATGCGCGACCAGCGTCGCTTGACGAGGGCGTCGCCGATGATCGCGAATCCCAGGCCACCGGCCGTCAGGAGCAGGCCGATCGTCAGGAGCACGACCCAGTCGTCCACGAACGGGCCGAGGCTGCGAAAGCCACCGGTCAGGTCGAAGCCGGCGTTGTTGAATGCCGACACCGAATGGAAGATGCCCCACCAGATCCCGAGCGGGTCACCGGGTGGCCCCGCCTCTGGACCAGAGGTGAAGGCAATGCCGAGAATTATGGCGCCGATCGTCTCGCACACGATCGTGAAGATGGCGATTCGCTTGACCAGCGATGTGACTGATCCGAGGTTGAGTCCCCCGAGCGACTCCTGCACGAGCACGCGATCCCGGAGGGTGGTCCGGCGGCCGATGAAGAGGAAGAGCAGGAGCGTCGAGCCGGCCATGATCCCAAAGCCGCCGACCTGGATCAGAACGAGGATCACCACCTGTCCGAAGGGGCTCCAGTGGGTTGCCGTATCGAGGACGGTGAGACCGGTGACGCACGCCGCGCTGGTGGCCGTGAAGAGGGCGTCGATGAAACGCGTCGCATTCCCATCGTTGGTCGCCAGCGGCAGCATGAGCAGTCCAGTCCCAACCGTGATGAGCACGGTGAACAGCAGGAGTAGTGATGCCGCCGGCGATGGTGCCGCTCGATGTCGCTTCGGTGACCGAACGGTGAATGACTGCGCCTGCGTCCGCTGCACACGCAGGCGTCGATCGCCCGGTCGTCGGCCACCGGCGGTCATGGCGGGACGCGTCTCCGTACGTGCACGCCGGCAGGGTAGCGCGGGTCAGACCCGGTCGGAGCCTCCAGCCTGCCCCAACGCCGCGCCGACAGGCTCCGGATGGGACGGACGCACATCGCCATCGGCCACGGGAAGTGGCACACGCCGCGGCTTGGGCCGGAACGGGCTCGTTACCGCAACGACCGGTCCATCGGTCTCGGCGAGCTCGCCGCCACGGTAGGCTTCCCAGACAGCCATCACCGTGTCGCGGTGCGGCTTGATGCGGCAGTGCTCATCGCGGTTTCCCATCTCGTCGCAGTAGCCGAGCGGAACGCATTTCGGTACCAGGAAGCTGCCGAAGAAGGGGCTGACCCGGAACACCTCGTGTCGAATCTGCTTGAAGAGCTGCCGGATCTCCCACTGCGCCATGGTGCACAGCCGCAGTCCGCTCATGTGGATGAGCTGGCGCAGGTTGACCGTCATAATCAGATTCGTCTGCATCGCGTTGGGGAAGATGAAGCGCGCGTCTTCGGCCGGCACTTCGGCCTGGAGGAGCTGGCCGTACAGGTCCAGGTTCTCGTCGATTGCGGCCTGAAATCGTCCGGCGAGATCATCGGGCAGTCCGCCGTTGGTGATCGAGTCGGGGATCGTGTAGTTGTCGCGCTTCTTGAAGCTGACGTAGCGCTGCGACTGCTGGTCGAATGCCGTGCCCGCGCGATGCCGCACGAGTTGGTGGCTGAGCGTCCGCGTCACGCCGCTGATGGCGAACGTGAAATTGACGTGCTCGATCGTCGAGCCGTGTCCCGACTCCATCACCTTACGCACCAGGTTCGCCTGCTTCTCGTCAGCGATCTGGCGGCTGACGGCCTTGTCCCAGATCCGATCGGGAACCAGCTCTGAGTAGCAGGTGCGGCAGGCGGTGTAGATGATCGGCAGGTAGTACTCCTCGACGATCTCCTTCGTCGGGAAGATGAGCTTGGCAGACAGGTCGCTGGAAGTGATTGGCATGTACTGCCTCACGGTGCCAGCCTGGGGCCAGCTTGAGTAGGGGCTTATCCACACATCGTTCCCACACATTGTATGACATCGGTGGATAACTCACCGCTCAGGACGGTCCTCGCCACCGTCTGCGTGTCATACATTGGACGCGGGCCGCATTGCTGCCACGGTCGGACGGTCAAGCGCTCTCGTCGGTTACGTCGTCGGAGGTTGCTGATCGCTGGCTCAGCGGATCGCGCCTTCGCTCGAGCCGCGCGAGGCCGTGCAGGCGATCGAGCGCGATGCCGTCGCCACCCGCGCTCCGTGCGCTGGCCAGCGCCTCGTCGGCGCGCGCCATCAGACCATCGAGGTCGAGATCCTCCCCGGGACGCATGACGGCGACTCCGACGCTCAGGGTTACAGCGACCTCTGCCTCGCCGATGCGGACCGGGCGCTTGCCGATACGCTGGCGCAGGGTGTCGGCGAACGTCGCGGCTCCGCCCTCATCGGTATGCGGCAGAATCGAGAGGAGCGCGTCGCTGCCCGACCTGCCGAGAGCGTCGGCGGCACGAACTCGCAGGCGAACTCGCAGGGCGACCTCGCGGAGCACTGTATCTCCACCCTCGATGCCGTGAGCGGTGTTGATCGCGCTGAAGTGGTCGATGTCGAGCAGGAGGATGGCGACCGGATGCTGGTAGCGGCGTGCCTGCGAGACCTCGAGGCGAAGTCGATCGAGGATCGCGGCGCGGCTGGCAAGGCCCGTGAGCGGATCCGTTGACGTCGCTCGCTCCAGCTCGGCGCGCTGGAGCTCGAGCGTGCGACGTGCCTGCAGCAGCTCTTCGATGGTGCTGCGCAGCTCGCGTCCCAGCTCCTCTGCGTTCCCCGCCAGCGCAGACTCGTGGACGACCACCGTCATGGAGGTGGCCTCGCGATGGATCGACAGGTCGAGCCCACCGATCTGCGTCCGGTGCAGCACGGTTTCGGCGCCGGCTGGCAACTGGGGCAGTGACAGGCCGAGCAGATCCTCCAGGCGAGTGCCCGCGGCCGCTCCGTCAAGGCCCAGCATGGTGGCAGCTGCCGGATTCCAGGTACGGAGCCGCAGGTGACCGTCGAAGCGCAGGACCCCCTCTGCCAGGTACGTGACGACGTCAGGCAGTGGTTGCCCATCGCTCTCGGCGGGTTGTGCGCGCTCGACTCCGGTTGCCGAGCGGCCGATCAGAAGGGTGGCCGCGATGAACGAGACGAGAACGACCAGGATCTCGGCGCCATCCCCGCGAGCCACCGCGAGTGCGCCGACGCCGACCGCCAGGGCCGCGCCTGCCGGAGCGAGATCACGCGAGCCGAGACCGATCGACGCCAGCGCAGCCACGAGGGCGAGGCCAACCAGCGCGAGACGGTACGGGCCGATGGCATCGGCCAGTGCCGGGACGAGCTCGATCACGACCGCCGCCTCCGCAAGGACCAGGACCGCGATGACGACCGCGATCCGCGCCGGCTGACCCGAGACGAGCGCGCCGCCACGTGCGGCCACGGACGCGCCGAGCACGAGCAGCGCGCTGGCCGCAGCGGGAAGCGCGATGCTGGTTGCCCCGGTGAGGACGGCGAGCGCACCACCAACGAGCGCAGCGGTCGCGCCCGCGAGCAGCACGCTGGCGAGCGCACCGTGGCGCAGGCCGTTGACCAGTGCAGCAACAGTCGCCGCCGCGCCGGCAATCAGCAGTCCACCGGCGAGTGCCGCTGCGGGCCAGGTGAGTTCCATGCCCCCGAGTTTCCGTGGCCGTGGCGGGCGGGATCAATGGTACGAACGATGCCGGAGTCAGTCCCCCCTATACTCGGCCACCGTGAACGTCCGCCCCGCCGTCATGACCCGCATGGCGTTCCTCGACGCGACCGATGCCCTGATCACGACCGGGGAAGAGCTGGTCGCCGAGCCGAATTGGGAACGCTTCCGTGGCTGGCTCATCGACTCGGATGGCCTTCTCGAACGCGTCTGGGGCCGCATGGACCGATATCACCTTGCCTGGCTCAACGTTGGCCGCGGCAGTGCCCCGCCGGGATCGTCGCTCGATGACGAAGGGACCAGGCGGTTCATTGCGGAGGTCGCCAGCGGCAAGCTCGCCGTCCTGCGTACGATGAGGGTCACGGTGGAGCGGCAGGGGTGGACCCTGCTCTCTGATGACGATGCTGCGGACCATGATCCGACCGAGGAGATCCGGTGACCTATCCGATCGCGCCAGGCGGCCTGGCGGCCGTGCTCGCCCATCCCGACGATGAGAGCTTCGGCTGTGCGGGCGCATTTGCGCTGGCCCACGATGCCGGCGCCACCACGCGGCTGTTGGTTGTGACCCGCGGCGAGGCCGGCTCGCCCGATGGGGTGTCCGGCTCCGCCGTCGGCGACCGGCGCGAGGCAGAGCTGATCTGTGCGGCTCGCGCCATCGGCCTCGACGAGGTGTCGTTGCTCGACGGGTACGCCGACGGCGGGGTCGCCGACCAGCTGTTCGAACGGTTGGTCGATGAGATCACCGCCTGGCTCGCCGACCGGCGTCCGGCCGCCGTCATTACATTTGGGCCGCATGGGGTGGCCGGGCATCCCGACCACATCGTGGTCGGCAGTGCGACGCGCTGGGCGGTCGAGCGCCTTGCCGATTCCGGGACGGCACCCAACGCCATTTACGTGATCAGCCCCATCTTCGATCCCATCGGAAACCGATACGACCTCTCGCCGGAGGAGCAGTCGGCGACCCATCGGATCGAGGTCACCCACGTCGCCGGACGCAAGGTCGAAGCGCTCGGCTGCCATGGCAGCCAGGCGGACATCGCGGGTCAGCTGGTCGCGCTGCGTGCCGCAATCGACGGCGGTAGTCCCATCTACGAGGGCTACGCCCGCGTCCGCCCCCTGGTGCCCGCACCACATCCCAACTTCGATGTGGCGCTCCTCTAGCGCGTCCCGCGCTCGATGATCGCGTCGAGGACGGCGCGCGTGCGTCTTCGGGTGGCCCTTGGGTGCTCCCTCGCGCATGGGCGTAAACTATCCGCATGACAATCGATGCCAACCTCGCCAAGGTGGACGAGGTGATGACCGCCCTCTACGAGATCCAGGATCCTGAGATCGGGATGAGCATCGTGGATCTCGACCTCATCAAGGGCGTTGAGCTCGGCACCGATGGCGCCCCAACCGAGATCAAGATGGTGCTCACGACGCCGTTCTGCCCGTGGGCCGGCGAGCTGATCCAGACGGTGAAGACCAAGGCTGAGGAGGTCGTCGGGCCGCCGGTCAAGGTGACCCTGCTGGCGGAGCGCTGGGAGCCCCCTCCGGGCCTCTTCTAGCCTTCCCGGGAACCGGCGACCCCGTTCCCGAAGCGTTCTTCACCACGGCGCATGCTGTCGATGACGGTCTCATCATCTCCGGCTCCACTCAGACCGCTACGCTTGAGACCGGTATCGGACATCCGGGCCATCCTACGGCTTACGACCCTCTCCGACTGACTCGGGCCGCTTCGAGCCACGCTATGCCGCTACGGCCGCAGGGCGCACGCCGTACCATCCTCACCGAATGCGGATCTATACACGCAAGGGCGACACCGGCACGACCGGCCTCCTGTTCGGAGGCGACCGGGTGAGCAAAGCCGATCGACGGACCGATGCCTACGGGACGACCGACGAGGCCGTCTCCGCGCTCGGCCTGGCGCGTGCGTCGGTCGGCGCAGCCACCGATCGGACTGAGGTGCGCCTCGCCGAGCTCATCCTGCGACTCCAGCGCGAGCTCTTCGTGGTCGGCGCCGAGCTGGCGACGCATCCGGATCGACGTGACCGGCTCACCGATGACGTCTCACGCGTGACGGCCGAGATGGTGACGGCGCTCGAGGCGGAGATCGACTCGCTCGAGGAACTCGTGGAGCAGCCCAAAGAGTTCGTGTTGCCGGGCGAATCGATGACCGGTGCCGCGCTCGACCTGGCGCGTACGACCGTCCGGCGCGCCGAGCGGCGGTGCGTGGCACTTCACGATGCCGGTGAGCTGGTCGAATCGCAGGTCGTGCCGTATCTCAACCGCCTCGCTGATCTCCTCTTCGTCATGGCGCGTGCTGCGGACGGCGGATTCCGTGCCGTTCGAGGATAGGGCGGGCGGCCGTACGCGGCCTTCGCGGAAGCGCGGAAGTTGCCATCCATCGACCACATCGACGTTAGGTGGCCCACGGACGCGATCGAGATGCTGGAGCGGCACCAGGTGAGCACGCAGCTTCGACCGGGCGACCTCTGGAGGACGTTCCGCGCCGCGTAGCGTCGACACCACCGGTGGATGGCAACCTGACGGCAATCCCACGGCCGTCCGGCACGATCAGCTACCCCTGGTGCGGATTCCGACGACGAACCTCCAGGCCGTCGTGGATTCCGCCGACATTGCGGATAGAATCGGCCTGTATCGGTGTGCAGTTGCGCACCTTCATTGCCACGTTACTCGCGAGGTCCGACAACCAGCCATGACCCTGACCGCCTCCCGCCAGCAGATGTTCATCAATGGCGACTGGGCCGATGCCGGTAGCGGCGAGACCGTATCGGTCATCAACCCGGCTACCGAACAAGAGGTCGCCCGGGTTCCGAAGGGCGATTCCTCCGATGTTGACCGCGCCGTGGCGGGTGCGCGAACGGCATTCGAGACCTGGTCACAGACCACCCCCGCCGAGCGCAGCAAGGCGCTGTATGCCTTCGCCGATGCCATCGAGGGGGACGCCGTGACGCTGTCCGGCCTGGAGCAGGCCAATGTCGGCAAGCCGAAGGGAACCGCCGATTTCGACGTTGAGTTCACCGTCGACAACGTGCGCTTCTTCGCGGGGGCCGCACGCGTGGTTGAAGGCAAGGCTGCCGGCGAATACGTCAATACCCATACCAGCATGGTCCGCCGCGAGCCGGCGGGCGTGGTCGGCCAGGTGGCACCGTGGAACTACCCGCTCATGATGGCGATCTGGAAGCTCGGTCCTGCGCTGGCAGCCGGTTGTACCGTCGTGCTCAAGCCTTCATCGATGACGCCGCTGTCCGCGTTGCGCCTCGCAGAGCTCGCCGCCGACATCTTCCCGAAGGGTGTCTTCAACGTCGTGACCGGTCCGGGCGCGGTGGTGGGGGATCGGCTCATCCGGCATCCCGACGTGGACATGGTGAGCCTCACCGGCGACACCGCCACCGGCCGGGAGATTGCTGCCGCGGCCGCGCAGACCGTGAAGCGCGTGCATCTCGAGCTCGGCGGCAAGGCGCCGGTGCTCGTGTACGACGACGCCGACATGGACGCACTGGCCGAGACGATCAAGCTGGCCGGCTTCTTTAATTCCGGGCAGGACTGCACGGCGGCAACGCGGCTGATCGTGATGGGCGACGGATACGAGCGTGCGCTCGAGGCGTTGATCCCGGCGGTCGAGTCGATCAAGGTGGGTGACCCGGCCTCCGATCCGGAGCTCGACATGGGACCAATGGTCAGCAGGGCGCAGCAGGAGCGCGTCGCCGGCTTCATCGACCGGGCGCGAGGCTACGGCGCGGAGATCGCGACCGGCGGCGAGACCATCGGTGACAGGGGCTTCTTCTATCAGCCGTCGGTGGTTGCGGGCGTCGCCCAGGACGCCGAGATCGTGCAGAACGAGGTGTTCGGCCCGGTCGTCACCGTTCAGCGCTTCAGCGACGAGTCGGAAGGCGTTGCCTGGGCCAATGGCGTGCCATATGGGCTTGCCGCATCGGTCTGGACGAAGGACGTCAAGCGTGCCCTGCGCGCCGCCAAGGCGCTGCGCTACGGCACCGTCTGGATCAACGACCACCTCACCATCGCGTCCGAGATGCCGCACGGCGGGTTCGGCCAGTCGGGCTACGGCAAGGACATGAGCTCGTACTCCATCGAGGACTACACGATCATCAAGCACGTGATGGCCAAGATCGTCGACTGATTTCAACCGCACGTCGCCGGGGATTCCCGTGGGGCGGGCGTAACCGTCACCCACTGGCCGGTTTCCCACCCGGTGGGCAGGACAGCCAGGCAGAACGTCGGCTCCCTGGCTGTTCCTCCTGCGCCACCGGCCGTCGGCCACTCATCGGCGGATGTGCCCACTCGGTGGGATTGGCGGTGGCGCGCTTGGCGCTAGCATCTGCGGATGAAGTTCGGGGTGATCATCACCGGCGGTCCGGTGGCGGAGCAGATCGGGCTTGCCACGGCTGCGGAGGCAGCTGGCTGGGACGGCGTCTTCACGTGGGACGGAATCCACGTCGGTGACGCGATGGAGGTCCACGATCCATGGGTCCTCATGAGCGCTTTCGCCATGGCCACCCAGCGCGTCCGCATCGGCGCCATGATCCAGCCGCTTGCGCGCCGCCGCCCGTGGAAAGTGGCGCGCGAGGCGGTGACGCTCGACCACATTTCGAATGGCCGGTTCGTGCTGTGCGTGGGCCTCGGTGCCGTCGACGACAGCGGCTGGGCCAAAGTCGGCGAGGCGACCGACAGCCGAACCCGCGCGGAGAAGCTCGACGAGACGCTGGAAATTATGGCCGGGTTGTGGACCGGCGAGCCGTTCGGCTTCGCCGGCGCACACTACCGCTTCAAGCCGATGGCCTTCCGCCCCGCGCCGGTTCAGCGGCCGCGCATCCCGATCTGGGTCGTCGGCGCCTGGCCGGCGGAGAGGTCCATGGCCCGTGCCGGCCGGTTCGAGGGACTGCTGGCAAACGTCGTCGGCGGCGGCCCGGTCATGCCGGAGATCGTCGCCGGCATCCGCGACTGGATCGGCCGCCGGCGGGGATCGATGGATGGATTCGACATCGTTGTGGAGGGATCGACGGCGCCAGGTGACGTCGACGAGCCACGTCGCTATGCGGATGCCGGCGCCACCTGGTGGATCGAGTCGGACTGGGAGTCGTTCGATCCCGCTGACGCTCGCCGGCGAATCAAGGCGGGGCCGCCTCGGCCTTTGGCGTGAATGTTGACGGAGGGTCCTGATCGCCCAGGTCAGCCGGACTCGATCACGACCGCCTCGTTCGGTCGAAGCTCCACCCTGACGTCCACGTCGCTACCCTCGC
>JBPCKH010000193.1:0-3634 GCA_051004475.1 Candidatus Limnocylindria bacterium
GAGGTGCTCGTCCCAGATCTTGTCGACGGTCGTGCGCGGGCGTGCGGAGTCGGGGTTCGTGTCATTCATCGGTGGATCGACCGTAGCCCACGCGTCAAGCCTCACCCATCCAGTCGGCGAAACGTTCTGGGGACGATATCCCTCGTCAGGCTTCCGTCGCGCTCACGCCGCGCCACGGCCGAGCCGCACTCGATGGCGGTCGCCCACCAGACTGCGATTGGCCGGATCGCGCTCCAGCTCCGCCAGCGCCTCCGCGTGTGCTCCGCCGGCGCCTCCGCGTGCCCCGGCTCGCCGACGAGGAGCGGGACGATTGCCGAGCCAGTGTATCACATGTGATACACTCCGGAGCATGGAGGAAGTCACCATCCGCGAGTTGCGGAACCAGGGGGGTGCGGTCGTCAACCGAGTAGCCGGTGGCGAACGGTTCATCGTGACGCGCAGCGGCACTCCCGTCGCCGAGCTTCGACCGATACGGTCCAAAGGCCTCAGCTCATCCACGCTGCTCGCACGGTGGCGACGGTTGCCGGTGATGGATCACCGGAAGCTGCGTGATGACCTCGACTCCGTTCTCAAGGCCGAACTGTGAGCCGGAGCGAGGTCGGACTGCTCGATACCAACACCTTGATCCTTCTGCCCCGATTCAAGGACGCATCGGTCCTTCCGGAGCATCCGCAGATCTCGGCGATCACGTTGGCTGAGCTCACGGTGGGTCCCCTGGTGGCTACCGACGAGGCGGAGCGAGGCGCGCGGTTGGCACATCTTCAACAGGCCGAGTCTGACTTCGAGCCGATCCCGTTTGATGCCGCTGCGGCACGGTCGTTCGGCCAGGTTGCGGCCTCCCTGCGCCGTTCCGGCAGGAAGGCATCGGCCCGCGCGTACGACGCGATGATCGCGGCCGTCGCCGTTGCCAACGAACTGCCGCTCTATACGTGCAACCCGGACGATTTCACTGGGATCGAGGGGCTGGAAGTGATGTCGATCCAGCATCCCGACCGCTTGACGGCCGATCCGGCCCTAGAATTCGACCCATGACCGACGTTGCCTCGTACGACCCGCGCGAGCACAGCCGCGTCCTGCTCGACGGGCCAGACCGAGCCGCTGCACGGGCCATGCTCAAGGCCATCGGTTTCACCGATGACGACCTGTCGAAGCCGATCATCGGCGTCGCGACGACCTGGATCGAGACGATGCCGTGCAACTACAACCAGCGCGACCTGGCTGTTCGCGTGAAGGATGGCATTCGGGCGGCGGGTGGGACGCCGATGGAGTTCAACACCATTGCCGTTTCCGATGGCGTGAGCATGGGCACCGAGGGAATGAAGGCGTCGCTCATCAGCCGAGAGGTCATCGCGGATTCGATCGAGCTGGTCGCACGCGGTCATCTATTCGACGGCCTCGTGTGCCTGGTCGGCTGCGACAAGACGATCCCTGCCGCGGCCATGGCGCTCGCCCGCCTGGATCTGCCGGGGTTGGTCCTCTACAACGGCACCATCAATCCCGGCACCATCCGTGGTCGCCGCGACGCCACGGTGGTGACGGTGTTCGAGGCGATCGGCGCGTATCGGGCAGGAAAGATCTCGCTCGAGGAGCTGCGCGAGATCGAGGACCTGGCGTGCCCGGGACCCGGCGCGTGCGGCGGGCAGTTCACGGCCAACACGATGAGCACCGCGCTCGAGTTCCTGGGGATCTCGCCGGGTGGATTGAACGGGATTCCTGCAACGGATCCGACAAAGCTGGATGCGGCGTATCGGTCCGGCGAGCTGGTGATGCACCTTGTGAACGGCGGGGTTCGGCCGTCGCAGATCATGACGCGGGCGGCGATCGACAACGCCATCGCCTCGGTGGCCGCAACCGGCGGGTCGACCAACGGCGTGCTGCATCTGCTGGCGATCGCCCACGAGCTGGGCATCCCGCTCGATCTGGAGGACTTCGACCGCATCGCCGAGCGCACGCCGATCGTCGCCAATATGATGCCGGGTGGCCGCTACACGGCGCTCGACATCCACGAGGCCGGTGGGATCGGCCTGGTTGCTCGCGAGCTCATTCGTGGCGGCCGCGTGAATGGCACGACGTTGAACGTGGACGGGCGAACGCTGGCGGAGGTCGCCGATGCGGCCGTCGAGACGCCCGGCCAGGAAGTGGTCGTCTCGATCGATCACCCGATCAAGCCGACCGGCGGTCTCGCCATCCTGCGCGGCTCGTTGGCGCCTGACGGCTGCGTCGTCAAGCTCGCCGGCCACGAGATGCGCCAATTCCGTGGGCCCGCTCGTGTATTCGACTCGGAGGCAGACTGCTATGACGCGGTCCGCGCGCAGCGCATCGGTCCTGGCGACGTCGTCGTCATTCGTCATGAAGGGCCAGTCGGCGGTCCCGGGATGCAGGAGATGCTGTCGGTCACCGCGGCGCTGGTCGGAGAGGGCCTCGGTGGGGAGGTCGCTCTGATCACCGATGGCCGATTCAGCGGCGGAACGCACGGGCTGATGATCGGGCACGTGGCGCCGGAGGCGGCGCTCGGTGGGCCGATCGGGGTTGTAGAGGAGGGCGACACCGTCGTCATCGACGTCGACGCGCGTCGGTTAAACCTGGACGTGCCTGAGGTCGAAGTCGTGCGCCGATTGGCGGCCTGGACGCCGCCGGCGAATCGCCACGTGGGTGGGGTGATGGCGAAGTACGCGGCGTTGGTGTCATCGGCATCTGAAGGTGCGGTGACAACGGGTGCTCGCCTGGCGCGCGCGCTCAGGGACCGGCCGGACCTCAATCGGTCGTCGTGAAAGACGCTCTCGCATTCTTCGTGGCCGAAGCATCGCTGAGCGGCTGCGGTTCGGAGCGCCCGCTCCCGCGCGGCAGATCGCCATAGACGTCGGCCAACTCGTGATCGAGGACGAATTATTCTGCGACACGACCGTCGTGGGACCCGCCTGCGACCGGCCCGGTCTGACCCAGATCGGCGGATTGACAGTCACGTATAGAGACGGGACCAGCGGCCACTTCAACGCGTGGCTAGAGCCGAACGGGCGCGTCGCCATCTACGACAACCAACCGAGGTTTAACCAGTCCGACTGAGACCACCGCATCGTGGCGCTTCGGATGGCTCAAGCCTTGTCGCAGTCGGACCCAACGCTGATTCCCTATCAGATTCTCACCCGGAGACACGTATCACCGAATCACGGGCTGTTTTCCTATCGGATTCTCACCACTGCGAGGCTCTGATAGGTCTGGCTACCTCCGCCACGCTCCGCCGATCAGCGCCAGCGGGCGCGATCCAGTGATACCTCTCTGTCCGTGAGAATCTGAGAGGAATTGGCGTTCAGGCCGGTCGTTGGCCGCGCGAAAGGCCGATACGCCCACCAGCGTCGCCACGATCATGCTCTCCTCCATCGGTGGAGACTGACAAACTCACTGAGCAGTTAGCTGTGACAAAGTTGTGGAGCATCAACAATGATCTCGTACGGGGTTGACAGCGCTGCTACGGTCCAACCATGTTCATTGAGCGCGGCATGTACGCCGCTCAGCCGATCATGCGCCCGGTTCACGCCGGGATGCTCGGTGTGCTCGTACTTATCGAGATTCTTCGGCTCGTCATCCTTCTTGGATGGCGGGATGGAGGACGCTCGACCGAGTAGCCGGACAGGCA
>JBPCKH010000194.1:0-5542 GCA_051004475.1 Candidatus Limnocylindria bacterium
GCCTGGCACACTCGACCTCTGAATGAATAGCGCCGTGCCCGACGGGGCGAGCGTGGGGTCGGTCAGGTTCGGCCGGATACGACGTCGCACGTCCCTCGACCGGGACCAGACGGCATCCGATGGGGACCAGACACTCGCGGACGAGGACCAGACGGCCGCGGACTCGGACAACTCGGCTGCGGTTAGAGATCAAGCCAACGCCGAGACGGACCAGGCGCTCTCCGACCGCGACCAGGCAACCGCGGACCAGGATCATGCCGACGATGTCGGCCCGAGCGAGCGCCAGGCGTATCAGGCAACGCGGGCGGAACGTGAGCAGGTGTCAGTCGAACGCCATGCGACGTACGTTGGTCGCGGCCGAACGGGCATCCAGCGAGATGCGACGGCTGCGTCTCGCGACGACAATGCCGCCCGGCGCGATGCGCGGGCCGGCCAACGTGATGCCCACGCCGCTTCGCTGGAGGAATCCATCGCGGGGGTCGACGCGGCAACGGCGAGAACCTTCGAGCAGATGCGAAAGCAGTCGGCCGCCGATCGCGCGGCTGCGGCGCGCGACCGAGCACGCGCGGCCAGGGACCGTGCCGCGCATGCGAGCGAGCGCGTGCGCCTGGAGGCTGAGCTCATGACCGCCCACGTCGATGACCTGACCGGTGCATGGCGTCGCGAGATGGGTCGGCTGGCACTGTCACACGAGGTCGATCGTGCCCGACGCGGTGATGGACGCTTCGCGGTCGCATTCGTGGATGTCGACGACCTGAAGGGCATCAACGACCGGGATGGCCATGCGGCCGGCGACCGGGCGTTGCGGACCGTGGTCACCGCGGTGCGCAGCAACCTGCGCTCCTTCGATCCGATCATTCGCTACGGCGGCGACGAGTTCGTTGCCGGAATGGGCGGGTTCGACCTCGAGGTCGCGGAGCAGCGGTTCGATGCCATCGAGACGTCGCTCCTGGAGGCGGATGGGATTCGGATCAGCGTCGGGATCGCGAGCATCGCGGTGGGGGAGACGGTGGACGAGCTCATTGCCCGCGCTGATGAAATTCTCTACGCGCGTCGACGAGCCAGGCGCGGCGTGGCTTCGTGAGGCTTAGACTCGCCCGTCGGATGTGAACCGAACCTGAAGGCGCGCCAGGCTGGTGTCGATGTCGCCGCCGGCGGCACCTGCGATCATCGGTTCCATGAAGGCGGTCAGCATCGAGCCACGGATCTCCATAGCGAAGGTGAGCTCAGTGGCCCTTCCATCATCAGTGGGCTCGAGGTCGAGCGTCACGTGCGCCTTCACGCCACTCACCTCGCTGCCGATGGCAAGTCGCCGCGGCGGATCGTGCTCGGTGATGGTGAGGGGCGCTTCCAGTTGCTGACCCATCAGCTGGCGCGTGACCGATGCCGTTGCGCCCACGCCGATCTCGCCCTCGGACGTCCGTCGCGCGCTCACCACCCCGGTCTGCCACTCAGCCAGGTTGTCGAGATCTGATAGGTAGGCGAAGACCACGGCCGGTGAGGCGCCGATGACGGCCTTGCGTTCAACTCGCTGCATGCCGCAACGGTAGCTGATCGGCGGGCAGGACCATTGACGCAATGAGGATTTCACACCCGCGGGCGATGCTGCCCGACGCACCGGCGACCTCGAGCTGTCCACGCTGAGCCGATGCGCAACGGAGGGATTGACTGATGAACCGAATGATCGTTCCTGCCGCGCTTGTCGCGGTGATCGCGCTGGCTGCATGCTCCGGTCCTGTGGCGCAGCCCACCATCGAAGATCCGAAGTAGATCCTGACGCGCTCGGTCGAGGCCATGGCCGGCGTCGAGAGCGTGCATTTCGTGCTGGCGCTGGATGGCACGATCAACGTCGCCGAGATGGGCGGCGGCATGGCGCTGAACGGGACCGAGCTCGAGGGCCGGCTCGCCATGGATGGCAGCGCGGCCGAGATGAGCTTCGCGGTGCCGGCCTTCCTGGGCCTCGCTGGCGAGATGCGCCTCATCGGCGAGGAGGCCTTCGTCAAGACGACCATGACCGGACCGATGTGGATGCGGCAGGCGGTCGAGGAGGACGGCGAGGACCCGCTCGCGCAGGCCGGCGACCCGGAAGAGGTCCTCAACGAGCTGCGCACGTTCCTGGACACCGACGGCGTGGTGATCGAGAAGCTGGCCAACGTGGAGTGTGGCGAGTCGACCTGCTATCAGCTCGAGATCGCGATCAGTGGCGCGGTCTTCGCCGACAGCGCGGAGGCTGCATCGGCCGATCCGCAGGTGCTCGAGGCGCTCGGCGAGGGGTTGACCTTCAACGTGCAGTTCGAGCAGGACACGCTCTATATGGCCGGCGTGAGCACCTCGTTCGAGGACGAGGAGATGGGTTCGCTATCGCTTACGATGACCTTCGACGAGTACGGCGAGCCGGTGAACGTCGAGGCGCCGCCGGCCGACGAGGTAACCGACGCCGAGGGCTTCACGCTTTCGTAGGCCGCTCGCCAGCCCCGTGATTTTCGTGGGGCGGGCGTAACGGAGACTGAATGGTCAAATTCGCGCGGGGCGGGAGGCCTGGACAGGCTGCAGCGCGCCAGCTTGGTCAATCGTACCGGCCCACGCAAGAACGGTGACTGACGCTCCGTTATGCCCGTAGGGCGGGAACGGGCGCGGCCGCAGTCGCAATCCGGGCCAATGCGCCGATGAAGGTCGGCGAGGTGTTGAGCGACTCGATGCGGGCGAACGCCATGCCTGCACCTTCAGCCTGCTCACGTGCGCCGATATCGACGTCGTAGAGAATCTCGAGGTGATCGGCCAGGAACTGGATCGGTGCGACGAGAACGGCAGTATGGCCGGCGTCGTGCAGCTCGGGGACGAGATCCGCGAAGTCCGGCTTCATCCACTCGCCCGGTTCGTGGCCGGCAGACTGCCAGCAGAAGTGCCAGCGATCGTCGGGAATGCCGGCGGTCGACGCCACAGCCTCGGCCGTCTCGCGCAGCTGGGCGAGGTAGGCGGGTTCGGCATCGGCCACGCGGCGTGGGAGCGAGTGGGCGGTGAGCAGGACCGGCGCGCCGTCGGGCAGCGAAGCGACCCCCGCGCGGACCCGCTCGGCGACGGCCTCGATGAACGCCGGCTCGCGATACCAGGCCGGTGCGAGCTCCACGGATGGCGCATCGGTACCGAGCTGCTCGACCGCCGCGTCCACCGCGCGCCGGTAGCCGCTCATGAGCAGCTCCGAGTACTGGGGGCTCATGACGATGGCGCTGACGGTATCGCAGCCGAGGTCGGCCAGCTCGCGCAGCCCTTCGAGGATCGAGGGTGTCGAAAAACGCATCCCGACCGTGGCGGACGCGTCGAGGCCATCGGCGCGCAGTCGATCCTCCAGCGCAGCGGCCTGTGCCCGCGTGATCGGGATGAGCGGGGAACCGCCGATCAGCTCGTAGCGGCGCCGGAACTCGTCCACCAGGTCTGGGTTGGGTTCGCGTCCGCCGCGAACCGCGGCAAGGTACTGCGGTAGGTCATGGAGATCGGCGGCGGGCGAGCCGTAGGTCATGAGGAGGACGCCCAGGCGCCCGCTCATCGCGCCGACTCGGCGTGGACGAGGTCCACCAGGCGGCGGAGCAGATCGGGATCGGTCTCGGGCAGCACGCCGTGGCCCAGGTTGAAGATGTGGCCCGGGCGGTTGGCGGCGCGGCGGAGGACATCTCGCGCTCCCTCGGCGGTGGGCTGCCATCCGGCAATCAGCCGCGTCGAATCGAGGTTGCCCTGGACGCCGCGGTCGAAGCCGATGCGCTCCCAGGCCCGATCCAGCGACTGGCGGTGATCGACCCCGATGATGTCACCGCCGGCGACCGTCATCGGCTCGAGCAGCGCGGCTGTCCCGGTCCCGAAATGGATGGTCGGCGCGCCGCGCACCTCGTCGAAGATGCGCGCCACGTGTGGCTGCACATAGGTTACGTAATCGGACGGGTTGAGCGCCCCGACCCACGAGTCGAACACCTGCACCACGTGCACGCCCGCCCGGATCTGCGCGTTCAGGTACGTGATGACCACCGACGAGAGCTTCTCCATCAGCGCATGCCACGCGTCAGGCTCGCGGTACATGAACGCCTTGGCGATGGCGTAGTCACGCGACGGTCGCCCTTCGATCAGGTAGCACGCCAGCGTGAACGGTGAGCCGGAGAAACCGATGACGGCCTGGCGGCCGTCGAGCTCGCGGCGCACGAGACGAATGGCATCCATCACGAACGCCAGCTCGGTGTCGGGATCGATCAGCCGCAGGGCGTCCACCTGCGCGCGCGAGCGGATCGGGTCGTGGATGATCGGCCCGACATCCGGCTGGATCTCGAGACTCACGCCCATCGGTTCCAGGGGAATCATGATGTCAGCGAAGAGGACCGCCGCGTCGACGCCGAACGCCTGCACCGGCATGATCGTGACCTCGGCACACAGCTCCGGCGTCTTCGCCAGCGTCAGGATGGGGTACTTCTCGCGCAGCTTCCGGTAGTCGGCTAGGCAGCGGCCAGCCTGGCGCATGAACCAGACCGGGGTGCGGTCGGGCTGCTCATGGCCCAGCGCTGCGCAGAAACGCGCCTCGCCCGTCCAGGGGGTCGACGCTTCGGGTGCGGTGTCGATCATCTAGTCCTCTGCGGCCTTGGTTCCTTGGCGCCAAGCGGAGGCGTCGGGCCGGCTTTCGCCGCATCGGTCACGTGGTATGGGTCGCGCAGGTGCACCGGCTCGCCCTTGTCCTTCCCGCGTCCGCGGAGGCGGAGGTTCAGCACCTCGACGAGCACGCTGAAGCCCATGGCGAAGTAGATGTAGCCCTTGGGGATGTGGAAGTCGAGGCCTTCGGCGACGAGCGACATGCCGATGAGCAGCAGGAAGCTGAGGGCCAGCATCTTCACGGTCCGATGGCGGTTCACGAAGTCGCTGATGGTGCTCGCGCTGACGAGCATGACGCCGATGGCGATGACGACGGCCGTAACCATCACCCACAGGTCTTCGGCCATTCCGACGGCCGTGATCACCGAATCGAGGCTGAAGACGATGTCGAGGAGCAGGATCTGCGCGATCGTGGCGGCGAACGAGGCCGTGCCCGCCGCCACCGCGCCACTCGCGTGCTCTTCGCCCTCGAGCTTCTCGTGGATCTCGAACGTGGCCTTCCCGAGCAGGAAGAGGCCGCCGCCGATGAGGATGAGGTCGCGACCTGACAGGTCGAACCCGAACACCGTGAACAGGGTTCCGGTGAGCCCGATGACCCACTAGATGCTGAACAGCAGCGCGATGCGCATGAACATCGCCAGCGACAGGCCGACGATACGGGCGCGGTTCTGCTGCTCCAGGGGCAGCTTGCCGGCCAGGATGCTGATGAAGATGATGTTGTCGATGCCGAGAACGATTTCGAGGACGGTCAGGGTCAGCAGTGCAACGACCCACGTCCCCGGATCCGAAAGGAACTCAAACACTTTTTTTAGCGCTCCTTACCTGCGACGGCAAAAGCGTCGCGTGCTGCGAGCAGCGTAGCGTCGAGATCGGCGTCGCGGTGGGCGGGCGAAACAAACCACGCCTCGTGCTGGCT
>JBPCKH010000195.1:0-4892 GCA_051004475.1 Candidatus Limnocylindria bacterium
GATCAGGCCCGCCGCACCGGGGTAGCCGCCGTAAAACAGATAGGTGTCGAGGTCCCAGCCGAAGGCATCGCGCATCTCGGCATACGTCCAATGCGTGACGCGAATGACCTCGAAGCGCCCGGCCAGGCTGTCACTCAGACCCTGCCGCACCAGCAACGGAGCCGATCCGAGCAGCATCACGCGAAGCTCCACGCCGGAGGCGGTGTCCTCGTCCGACGGCTGCTTCACGACATCGGACCAGTCCCGAATCTTTTGGACCTCGTCCAGGACGAGCAGCCCACCTGCGCGCGAGCCCATCTTGGCCTGCTGGCGGCCGATCGCCCACTGCGTGTAGATCCAGCCGATGTCCTCCGGATCCGGCGCATCCGCTGACGCGAAGTGACCGGGAATGCCGATGGCGTCCATGACCTGGCGCGCCACCGTCGTCTTGCCCACCTGCCGCGGACCTGCCAGGACCTGGATGAACTGGCGCAGCTCGTGCGCGCGCCCAAGGATCTCCTCGTAGATCGGTCGTCGATAGACCCACGGCTTCTTGCTCATTCACTCACTCGTCTGAGTGGAATTACTCAGTATGGTGAGGAATGTTACTCACTCCAGCTCGAGCCGGGCGCGCTCGATTGCGTCGCTCGTCGGCTCGGAGGGGAACGGCGAACGCCGGATCGCTTCGCCGAAGCCAATCGACCCGCTGACCGCGTCCCTCGCCAGCTCCGCCAGCGCCCCGAGCTCGCTGACCTGGCGCTCCGCGAACGCGCGATCGAACGGGTCACCGTGCCCGGGCACAACCGTGCCGTCGACGAGGCCGAGCAGGACGCGGCCGGTATCGGCCCATGCCAGCGGGTAGCTGTCGCCGAATCCGGGCGCCGGCGCGTTCTCGAGCAGGTCGCCCGCGAACAGGACCGATGCGTCCGGCACGATGACCACGACATCGTTGTCCGTGTGCCCGCGGCCGAGGTAGCGCAGCTCGACCTGCCGGTCACCCAGGTCAAGCGTCGCGGAGTCCTCGAGCAGATCGGTGGGCGGGGTGAGCTCGACCTCGCCGAAGGGCTCGCTCGGATAGTCCCGCATGAGGCGGGCACGCATGATCTCCCCACGCTCCAGGATCATGGCGGCGCAGCGGACGTGGCCCCAGATCGGCGTCGGCAGGAAGCGGGCGTTGCCGAACGCATGATCCCAGTGCCCGTGGGTGTTGACGACCGCCACCGGCGCGCCGGGAAGCTGCTTCAACTCCGCGCGCAGCTCATCGGCGAGTGGATGGGTGGCTCGGGTGTCAATCACGACCAGCCCCTGCTCCCCGCCGATCGCACCGATGGTCTGGTCGAGCGCCTCATACCGCCTGACCCAGACGCGGACGCCGACCTCGCGCCAGACCGAGGTCATGCTCCGAGGCGGACCGCGGTGCCCGAGGCGGTGACCATCAGCATCGAGCCGTTGCCCACGGTCTCGTAATCGAGGTCGATGCCGACCACCGCGTCGGCCCCTCGCTCCGAGGCTTCGGCCGCGAGCTCGGACATGGCGATCTCGCGCGCCTTGCGCAGCTCCTCTTCGTAGGCGCCGGCACGACCGCCGACGATGTCACGGATGCCGGCGAACAAGTCGCGCACGATGTTCGCGCCCAGGATAGCCTCACCGGTGACGACGCCCAGGTATTCAGTGATCGCGCGGCCCTCGACGCTCGGTGTCGTCGTCTGGATCATGTGCCCTCCAGCATGTAGAACTCGCTGAACTCGCTGCATCGGCCGTCCGGCTCGAAGCGGAGCAGATAAGCGTTGTGGTACGTCTTCTCCGGCTCGGTTTCGGTTGCCAGGTAGCGGCTGAAGCCGACGGCGACGGCACGGTCGCCCTCGACCGCATACGGCTCGTACTCCGCCTCCCACGATTCGGGTTCGTCCGTGTCGTCGAGCCAGGCTTCGACGATCGCGGCGTTGCCCCGGAAGGTCCGCTCGGGATCGTCGTACGGTCGAAAGCGGTAGACCGCGTCCTCGCTGAAGAGTGGCTTGATGAGCTCCGCGTCATTGGCTCGCCAGGCCTCAATGTATCGGCCGAGCCAGTCCTGCACGTCAGATCGGTTCATGTACCGATGCTAGCGCGCTGCACTGCGGCGCGTGGCCGCGGCTCACGCATGGAACACGGCTAGGCGATGCGCTTCCTCATCCAGCTCATGCCGCTCCGCTGTCGTCAGGTCGCGCAGTGGCGCCAGCTGAATCGCGCCCTCCGCGAAGCGCCACGTGCCGGCGACATGCCCGTCGAGCAGGAAGGTGTTGTGCGAGTGCGGCGTCTTCGTATTGAAGATGAGCGGCCGATGCTCCTCGGGCAGCACCTGCGTTCGACGCGCATGCACCAGCAGCATCGCGTCCCACACGGCGATGAAGCGAGGCGGTGCCGGGGTTTCCGGATCGGGCAGACGTAATTCCGGCAGGTCGAACAGCGGCTTGCCCGATTCGTCGCGGTACGGACGCAATTCCATGCGGTCAGCGACGTGTCGCATCTGGTTCACGTTGAGCCCCATCCAGGTTGCGATGTCCTTCAGCGGCGCCGGGCCGAACGCGCCCAGGTAGCGGCGGATCAGGAGCTCGATTCCCTCGTCCTCGGTGACCTTCACCGGTGGCAGCCACTGGTCCGACAGGCCGTAGATGTCGGCGCGTCGCCGTTCCCACGTCCCCGACGGCGGAACCCGCACCATGTCGACCCAGAGGCCAACCCAGTTGGCGGATCGCGGCGGGAAGCCACGCGCCGTCAGCCTGTCGGTCAGCTCACCCATGCGCAGCGGTCCGTCGGCCAGCTCATGGCGCACGGCATCGGCCACCGCGTCCATGTCGGTCGCGCCGATATCAGGCTGCACCCTCGTGTACCACTGGCGATTGATCCGCCGCACCCCGGCCATCATCGGCCAGTAATCGGCTGCCGAGACGGTATGGATCGTGGCGCGCATCATGGTCGCCTGGATTGCGCGATGCTCCTCCAAAGCCCGCGTCAGCATCGGTCGCTCGAACTCGCGCATGCGCGACCACAGGCCGGTGTACCCGGACGGCGCGTACTGCATCTGGATGCCGCCCATCTGCTCCATGACCTCCGCCATGCCGAGCGGCGAGCGCTCGAGCAGCATCTGCCGAGCGAGCAGCGCCCGATTCAGCGCGCGGGCGGAGAGGACCGGCTCAGCCATTCATCACGCAGGATCGACATGATGTGACCGTCGGTGAAGCGGCCGCCCTCGTAGCGGTCGTGGCGCAGAGTGCCTTCGTGGACGAAGCCGGCCTTCGCGTATGCGCGTCGAGCGCGCTCATTCTCCGTCCATACGTTGAGCCAGATTCGCTCCAGCCGGAGCGATCGGAACCCGAAGTCGACAAGCGCGTTGACGGCATCGGTCCCGTAACCTTTGCTCCACTGGTCCACCTCGCCGATGAAGATGCCGAGCTCCGCGCTTCCGTGGACGCGGTCGAGCTCGAAGAGGAGGGCTTCCCCGATCGGTCGCTCGGTATCCAGCAGGCAGATGAGGAAGGTGTAACCGTCCTTGCCCTGGTCGTCGGTCAGTTGCGCGATCCGCTTGACGACCGCGGCCCGGCTCAGCGGCGTGGGAAGGCCTGCGGGGGTGGCCACCATGGCATCCGAGCGCCATCGGTGATAGAGCTCCGCGTCGTCCAGCTCAAATGGCCTCAAGAACACCCGCTCGCCCTGGATGATTTGCGTCATGGGCGCAGTCTACGTGCGCTGAATGGGATCGGCTCGCGAAGCGGGAGGTGCCCGTCCTCAGTTGCACGAAACGTGGGGTGGCGATCGACCTGGTGCTGGATCGACCACGCGAGAATCGGTCGCAGTTCGTCTTCACAACGCTGCCGACAGGACGCGAGGGCATCTTCTGGCAGCGGCGCACGGTGGTGGGCACCGCACGACCGGGTGCCCGCATTCCGACCCGCCGGTCATCGACGTAGGAGTCATCACCATCGTGGTCGACACGCGCGAGCGGTGTCCGTATCGGTTCGCGAAGCAGCAGGCGACGGTGATGCGACAGGCACTTCCGGCCGGCGACTACGGCGTGCTCGGGGCCGATGGGTCGCTGCTGGCATCGGTCGAGCGCAAGGCGCTGGCCGATCTGACCGGGTCGCTGAGCAACGGGACATTCGTGTTCGAGCTCGGCAAGCTGGGCGAGCTGCCGCGCGCGGCGGTCGTGGTGGAGGATCGCTACTCCGCGCTGCTCGGCTTCAAGTACGGGGCCGCCGGCTTCCTGCCCGACCTCCTGGCCCGGGTCCAGGTGCGCTACCCCGAGATCCCGATCTTCTTCGCCGATACCCGACCCGCTGGCCGAGGAGTGGACGTACCGATACCTGGGCGCCGCGCTCGCCGAACTCGGCTGAGACAGTAGCGATCGGCTCGCATTGAACATTGTGCGCTGTGGTGCACATTGCGGTGCTATGAGCGCGGCATTGCCTACCCGATGAGCGTGAATGCGGGCGGGCGAGGCCCCATCCGCCGCGCAATGCTCCGTGACGTGCACATTGTTCGAGGTGAAGCGGTCGGGGTTGAGCATTGCTCGGCAGGCGCACATTGTGCGGATTGCAGGGCGAATCGCCTGGTCGAGCTGCGAACCGATGTTGGCGTGGTCCTTGGCGCTGGCCTGGGGGCGATCCCATCGGGCCTCTGGCGGGACCCGGAACACATTCTCGGCGCGGTACTCGTCGGGATCCTCGGGAGGTGGCCGCGCAGCTTGTCGGCCGCGGCCCACAGCGTCTACCCTTCAGAGGCCGTCACTACCCTCAACGGGGCTTTCGACCAGAGCCTTTGCCTCTACCAGCGATGCACCGGTCCGCTGACGGACGAAACGGATGGCGTCGATCTTCCTGCGCGAGCGGAGCAGGCGTTCGACCTCGGCCCGCTCGCTCTGGTCCAGGCTGCGGCGA
>JBPCKH010000196.1:0-5127 GCA_051004475.1 Candidatus Limnocylindria bacterium
GCGTCGCCGATGAACTTCTCGATCGTGGCACCGTGCAAGCGCAAGACGGCGGTCATCACGTCGAAATAGCGGCTCATCACCTCGCGAACGGCCTCGGGATCGAGCATCTCACCCAGCTTGGTGGACCCCTGCAGATCGCTGAACACGATCGTCACGATGCGCCGCTCCTCGGTGGGCGCGACCGCAGGCGCCAGGGCCGTGCCGCAGTAGCCGCACAGGCGGAAGCGCTCGGGATTCTCTTCGCCGCAGCTCGGGCAGACCTGCATGTGCCCTGATTCTACGGTGAGTGGGGCATCCCCTCGCACAATTCAGGCTGTGAAGGTCACCTGATGTGATGGCGCGCGTGGCTCGACAACGGCCAGCAGCCGCATTGCCTCCATCTCGAGTGCGACGCGATCTCTTTCGTCGAGCGCCGTCGCCGGGCGCACGACGATGGCAACCAGGTCCCCTGATCGCGAGAGCTCCCACGTCCCGGCAACCATGCCGTCGATGAGGAACGTGGGACGCACATCGGCGTTCTTGCTGTACACGGCCGGCCGCAGCTCATCGGATATGACCCGATCCCGATGCTTCGCCGCGTGCGACAGGAGCAGGCTGTCCCAGCGAGCCAGGAGCTTCGGCGGCGCCAGCGTATCCGCTGGTGGGCGTGGCGCACGGTCAAGGTCGTGGAGCGTGCGCCCGCGATCATCATGCAGAGTCACGGTCTCGTCGCCTATGGCGTCGATCGCTTCCCGCCATGCCCCAATCCCGGCTTTACCGCGCCCCACATAGGCCACCAGGTCGTCGACGCTGGCAGGCCCGAAGGCAGCGAGGTAGCGTCGCGCGACGTGGACGCGCGCCATCGCTTCGTCAAGGGCCGGGCGCTCCTCGCCCAGCCAGTCGGTCGCAAGGGCATACCTCGACCGACCGTATCCCTCGCCGTCATGCGGTACGTGGACGAGGCAGTGGAAGGCAGAGAAATGTCGCCACGCTGCCCGAACAACGACCTGGACGTCTGGCTGGCGCCATGCGGATCGCGACACAGCGGTCGCCTCGAGCCCGACCTCGTCAGCGATGAGCCGATCCAGCTCGAGCGACGAGCGCGGTCGTTCGCGAAGGGCGGCGATGGCGATCTCATGCGCCGCCGTCAACCGCCGCCCGAGTGCCGAGTCGAGTGGGTCGGCTTTCATGAGGAGCCGCCACTGGTTGAGGCGGAGTGGCTGGCAGACAGCGAACATGGGCCACAGATCGACGGCGCTGACGACGTGAATCGTGTTTCGCATCAGCGAGCTGCGGACTACCGTCCGGCGTTCGATCGCGCCGGCAAGGTCTGCCGTGGTCGCGTCGACTGTGCGGCTGGCCAGCGCCATGGGCGGCCACTCCGGGTGCTGGCCCTGGAGCGACCCGAGGCGCTCGACGGCCTGTGCGGCGCCCTGCGCAGTGCCCTCGGCGCCCTGTGCGGCGGCATGTGCGGCGGCATGTGCGCGAATCGGCTCGAGCAGCCCTTGACGTGCCAGCGTGGCTCGATTCAGCTCGCGTGGGTTGATCGGCGCCACGCGCCCGGTCCCCCAATCAGGAGATGCGAGTCAGGAGAGGCGGCGGATAACGCCGACGACCTTGCCCTGGATCTGGACATCGGTGGCGTAGATCGGCTCCATCTCGGCATTCGCTGGCTGCAGTCGGATGCGGTCCTTCTCGCGGAAGTAGCGCTTCAACGTGACGCCGTTGTCCTCGAGCAGCGCGACAACGATGTCGCCGTCGCGCGCCGTCGCCTGAGGCTGGACGATGACGAAGTCGCCGTCATCGATGAGCGCGTCGATCATGCTCTTGCCGCGAACGCGCAGAACGTACGAGTCCTCGCCAGCTTCCATCGATCGAGGAACCGCGAGAGTCTCGGACGCAGCGGCATAGGCCTCGATCGGCGGGCCGGCGGCGATCTCGCCCATGACGGGCAGCGTCAGGGTGTCACGCTCGACCGGCATCCGGAACGGCGTTACCTTGCCCGGATCTGCGGCGCGAGTCTGCGGCGTGGTCAGGCGCAGGGCACGCGACAGGGAACGCGACGATTTCGTGTTCCGCTCCAACAGGCCATCTCGCTCCAGCGCCAGTAGGTGATGGTGGACCGCGCTGGTCGACGCAAGGCCCACCGCGTCCGCGATCTCGCGCACGGACGGCGGATAGCCACGTTCCTCCACGGTCTGTGCGATGCAGTCGAGGATGCGCTGGCGTCGCGCTGCGTCATGCCTGGTCAAATGGTTCCTCCGCGCGTCGTGCACTGTTCGATGCTGCGGGACACGGTAGCAGAACACATGTTCTAATGTCAAACTGCCGGCGTACGAGGCCCTGCTACAATGTCCTCCCCATTTCGAACACCACCGGAGTTCCGCGTGAACCTGTCCTCGTCATCGCGCTATCTGCGCATGGCGCGCCTCGTCGTCAAGCTTCCAACCTACGCCCGCATTGTGTGGGGGCTGATTCGCGATCCGCGCACCCCGATCGGTCTGAAGGGAATGCTGGTCGCAGCCCTCGCCTACGTGGTGATGCCAGTGGATCTCATTCCCGACGTGATTCCCATCCTCGGACAGGCGGACGATCTGACGGTCCTGCTGCTCGTGCTCGACCTCTTCATCCAGAACGCACCCGCGGAGGTACGCGCGGAGCACTCGGCCCGGGCTCGTAACGGCACGGCCGACCTTGACCGGGACGTGGCAAGCCTGCGGGTCCTCATGGGCGACAGATTCGATCGCATCAAGGACGACCTCCCGGACCTTCTGGACCGATACGGTCGCCTCCGCGATCCAGATGAGCTCAAGCGTGCGCTCGCCACGTGGCGGCGTCGACGGACGGCTCAACATCACACACCAAAGGAGCTCGAATGAAGGTCATTCTGAAGCGCGACGTGAAGGGTCTCGGCCGCGAGGGAGACCTCAAGGACGTCAAGGACGGCTACTCCCGGAATTTTCTGCTCCCGACCGGCGCGGCCGTGATGGCCGACAAGGGGGCGGTCGCGAACTGGGAGCGGCACAAGGATCAACGGGAAGAGCGTGACCGCAGCGTGCGCGCGGAGGCCGAGGCGACCGCCGAGAGGATCCGCGAGTTCAAGCTCGAGATCGCGGTCAAGGCAGGCGAGCGCGGCCGCCTCTTCGGCGCCGTGACCGGCCACCAGATCAGCGAGCTCGTCCATCGCGAAGGGATCGTCCTGGATCGTCACGCCCTTCATCTGCGTGAGCCGATCAAGGCACTTGGCGACTACAAGATCGACGTGCGGCTCATGCCCGGCGTGGAGGCCACCCTTACTGTCAGCGTCGTCGCTGAATCCTGAGCCCGCTCGGAGCCGATGTTGCCGTTCATCGACCACATCGATGTTGGGTGCTCGCGCACCTCGCCAACGGCCATCCGAGGCGCCATCCCGAGCGTGGGCGCATCCCTAGTGTGGCCGTATGGTCACCTACCATCGACACCATCGATAGATGGCAACGTTCCAGCCCGCCTGACGCATGAACGCAACTGAGGCTGCGCAGCGTTGGGCCGTGACCTGGCAACGGGCATGGGAGGCGCTTGACGTCGAGGCCATCGTCGCGCTGTACGCCACCGACGTTGCCTTCTCGAGCCAGCCGTTCCGCGACGCCTACCGTGGCCGTGATGGCGTGCGCGCGTATGTATCAGGCGCCTTCGCCGATGAATCGGGCGTCCGTGCCTGGTTCGGCGAGCCGGTGGTCGGCGGAGATCGCGCCGCTGTCGAGTGGTGGGCCGCTCTGCGCGAGGTGGACGTGGAGGTGACGCTGGCCGGCACATCGGTCCTTCGCTTCGACGTCGATGGACTCGTCACCGAGCAGCGCGATGCCTGGAACATGATCGCGGGCCGACAGGAACCACCGGCGGGCTGGGGCCGATAGGGCCGTCGCGACACCAAACCTGTCGCGAAATGCTGCGGTAATCGGCTGGTAAGCCGTCACCGATATCGTCGTCCACAGACGGTCAACATCGGTGGCCCGGATTCCCACACGGGTGGGGAGAAGGCCCTTGAGACGGCTGAGACGATACCCATGCGCTCGGTTCGATACGGTTCTGCACAGGCGGTCCGGCCGGGCGCGACCCTTGCGCGGGAATGCGCAGCTTCAGGACCGCGCATGAGCATCGACAAGCTGGCACCACAGGCGGTCGAGGCCGAGCAGAGCGTGCTCGGCTCGATCCTCATCGACGCGGACGCCATTCTGAAGGTCGGGGACTTCCTGAAGCAGGCCGACTTTTATCGCGCGCAGCACTCCGACATCTACGAGGCGATGTTGGCGCTCCACGGCCAGCGCGAACCGATCGACCTCGTGACGCTCGGCGATGAGCTTCGGCGTCGCGACAAGCTGGACGGCGTGGGTGGCCCGGCCTACCTGACGTCGCTCATGAACGCGGTGCCGACCGCTGTCCACGCCGAGCATTACGGCCGGATCGTGGAGCGCAAGGCGGTGCTGCGCAACCTCATCAGCGCCGCCGGCAAGATCGCGGCGGTCGGGTACGAGGAGTCCAACGACGCCGAGGTGGCGATCGATCGCGCCGAGTCCATCCTGTTCGAGATCAGCCAGCGTCGGACCGATGGTGGCTTCGAGTCGCTTTCGATCCTCCTCGGTCAGGCGTACGACCGCCTTGAATATCTGCATGAGCATCGCGGCCAGATCCTTGGCGTGCCAACCGGCCTGAGCCAGCTCGACGCGCTGCTCGGCGGCCTGCAGCCGTCAGATCTCATCATCCTCGCCGCCCGCCCATCGGTCGGAAAGACCTCGATGGCGCTCAACATCGCGCAGCATGCTGCCGTCCGAGAACGCAAGAAGGTCGCCGTCTTCAGCCTCGAGATGAGCCGAGAGCAGCTTGCCCTGCGCCTCCTCAGCGCCGAGACGGGCATCAACCCACGGCCACTCCAGACCGGCTTCGTGGACGAGACCGATTGGAGCAAGATCGCGACGGTCATGAACGAGATGGCCAGCGCGCCGATGTGGATCGACGACTCGCCCGCCCTGTCGGTCATGGAGCTGCGCACCAAGGCGCGCCGCCTGGAGGCCGAACAGCGAGGCCTCGATCTCGTCATCGTCGACTACCTTCAGCTGATGCAGGCATCCACCTCGAACCGGGATTCGAACCGCGTCCAGGAGGTTTCCG
>JBPCKH010000197.1:0-4144 GCA_051004475.1 Candidatus Limnocylindria bacterium
GCCATGGCGAGACCCGCGACGGCGAGAAGGATCAGCAGGCGGGTGCGAGTTGGATGAGCGGATACGCTGGACATGTCTCACTCCTGGTGGGCGGTGGAAGTAGGCGCTCTACTGCGGGCGCGCGAAATTTGCGTGAAAAGGGCCGTCCGAGGGCCACCTCCTTTTTGCGCGCGCGTCTTCTCGGCTCAACCCCACGCGGCTGCGAGTACATAACGTACCGGCCGGGGGACCGGTACGGAAGTACTACGGTGCCAATTCGCAACGGTATCATCGGCGCCCTCCTCCCAGACCGTCTGCGCGCTGCGATCGTCATCGGTCAATTCCGCCGCTCCAGCATTTCGTTGATGCCGTCCGACAGCAGATTGAGAGCAAGGACGGCGATGACCAGGGCAAGGCCGGGGAACAGCGAGAGCCACCAGGCAACCCGCAGGAATCGTTGTGCCTGGCCGGCAAGGTAGCCCCAGCTGACCACGTTCGGATCGCCCAGTCCCAGGAACCCCAGGCTTGCCTCCAGCAGGAGGACCTGTCCCATGACCAGGGCCAGCATGACGAGCGCGGCCGGGAGGACGTTCGGAACCACATCGTGACTGATGATCCGCAGCTCCGAAGCACCCAGTGCGCGAGCCGCCTCCACGAACTCTCGCTCTCGGAGTGAGAGCGCCTGGGCTCGGACGATGCGAGCCAACGTGGGCCAGGACGTTATGCCAAGGACGACAATCAGCCGATCCAGGCCGGGGCCGAACAGGGCGAGCACCACGATCGCGAGGAAGAATCGCGGCAGGACCTGAAAGAGCTCGGTGAGGCGCATGAGAAGGTCGTCCGCGAGGCCGCCGCGGTACCCTGCGATCAGTCCGACGCTCATCCCGATGACCAGGACAAGGACGCCAACACCCGCGGCGATGAGGAGCGATGTGCGCGTGCCGTGGACGATCCCACTGAACAGATCGCGTCCGAGATCGTCGGTGCCCATCAGGTGCGCCGCACCTGGTGCGGTGAGGGGTCTTCCGACCAGATCGAGGGGGTCATATGGCGCAATCTGATCCGCGAATGCGGCGATCACCAGCAGGCCCACGGTGAGCACGAGCCCGATGAAGGCACTCGGCGTCCGGATGAAACGGCCGATGCGTCGCCCCAGCATTTGCGCCCGGGCGGCAGACCGAAGTCGCGCGCGGCGCCTCGCCCTAGCGGTACGCGATGCGCGGATCGAGCCAGCCATACACCAGATCGGTAAGGAGATTTGCGACGATGACGCTCACCGCGACGATGAGGAACATTCCCATGATGATCGGCATGTCGCGCGTCTGCATGGCGATCACGAGCATGCGACCGAGCCCGGGCCAGCCAAAGATGATCTCCACGATCACGGCTCCTGAGATCAGATGCCCGAGCCGTCCACCGATGACGGTGCTCACCGGAATGAGCGCGCGCCGCACCGCGTGCCCCAACACGACGCGGCGCTCTGAAAGTCCCTTGGCCCGCGCGGTGCGAACGTAGTCCTGGGACAGCTCGTCGATGAAGCCGATGCGCGCGATTCGCGCCACGACGGCAATCTCACCGAGCGCCAGCACGAGCGCCGGCAGCGCCAGATGGTGGAGCAGATCGAGCGTACCGGCAACAACGCCCTGTGGCGTCTGGGCGCTGGACATGCCCTGCACCGGAAAGATGCCGAGGTGCAGGGAGAAGCCCAGGATGGCAAGCTGACCGACCCAGAAGACGGGAGCGGCATCGATGGTCAGCGTCGACACCTGGATGCCGATGTCGGGTAGCTGGTGACGGCGGGTGGCGGCGATAGCGCCAAGGCCGACCCCGATCACGGTCGAGATTATTAGGGCCACACCGGTCAGGAAAAGCGTTGGCGGCAAGCGCTCCGCGATGATGTCGATGACCGGGCGTCCTTGCACGTAGCTGACACCGAGATCACCTCGCAGCATGTTGGCGGCGTAGGCCAGAAACCGCTCTGGCAGCGGACGATCGAGACCGAACCGCGCGCGGACGTCAGCGTAATACGCTTCGTCGCCGCTTTCACCAGCCAGCGCAAGAACCGGGTCGCCGGGCGCGAGCTCGATCAGCATGAAGCCGACGAGCAGGATCCCGGCGACCGCTGGGATGATTTGGAGCAGTCGCCTCCGAACGTACCGGAAGGTCACTCCTCAGCGCAGGACGCCGTTTCGGCGAACTGCGCGTATGGGATGAAGCCGCTGCAATTGGACCGATAGGCGCGGGTCGCATCCGTCTCCACGATCCAGATGTAGGGCAGGTCTTCCACGACGATCTCCTGAATCTGCCGGTAGAGCTCGCCGCGCTCATCGAGATCGATCGTCTGGACGGCCTCCGCAAACAGGGCATCAACGTCCTCGTTGGCATAGGCGGCGGCGTTCGAGAATGGCACAGGCCCGATCTGCGCCGAGTCGTACATGCGGCGCACGCCGATCTCCGGATCGGTTCCATTGCAATAGCTGATGATGTTGGTGTCGAAGTCGCGGTCGGTAAAGACCGTTTCGGCAAATACCGGCGGCTCGAGCGGTACCAGCTCGATCTCGACCCCGATGTCGCTCAACTGGGTTCGGAGAAGGTCGCCGTACCGTGCAAAGCTCGGGAAGTGCAGGAAGTTGACTGCCAGCGCTGTCCCGTCATCGACCCCATCTACGCCCTCCGCAATTCGGGTGCCGTCGCCCTCCCGCGCCCAGCCAGCCTCGTCCAGAAGTTGCTCCGCCTCCGCAGCGTCGAAGCTTGGAATCTCGATGTCGTCGGCGTGTGCCCATGCAATGCCACTCGAGATGGGAGCCGCTGCAACGCGCCCTTCGTTGAAGAGCACGTTCTCGAGGAAAGCCTGGCGATCGAGCCCGTGCGCGAAGGCGCGGCGAACGTTGACGTCCGCGAAGATCGAGTTTTCGAGGTTGAAGCCGACCGTCATGATGCAGTTGGACCCACCCGGATTTCGGTTGGTGCTCAGAAACTCGATGTTGTCATCGGCGGCGACGCGTTCCCGATCGGCGCCGGGCACACCCCATAGCCACTGGACCTCACCGGCCTCGAGCGCGATCACAGCACTGCCGGCATCAGGGATGATGCGTTGCACCACCTCGTCCAAGGGCGGACGTCCGCGGAAGTAATCTTCGTTGGCTTCAAACCGGATCTCCGATTCGGGCGTGTAGCTCACGAACTTGAAGGGACCGGTGCCGATCGGCGCGAGGTTGGCAGGCGCCTCCAGCGGGTCGGTGTCCGCATAGACGTGCTCGGCGACGATCGGCGCCTCGGTGACGTCCAGTTGCAACAGAAGCGGACCGTACGGCTCGGTAAAGGTGAAGACGACCGTCGTCTCGTCCGGCGTCTCGATAGATGCCAGCGCCGAGCTCATCGACGCGCGGGTGCGTGCGTGATGCTGGAGGAGGACCTCTTCGAAGCTAAACTTGACGTCGGCACTGGTGAACGGCTCACCGTCGTGCCACGTCACGTCGTCTCGGAGCGTGAAGGTATAGGTCGTGCCGTCGTCGCTGACCTCCCAGCTCTCGGCCAGTTCCGGGATCGGATTGAGTTCGTCGTCAAGCCCCACCAGGCCGTTGTAGAGGAGCTCTGCAGCGGTGTGGGTACCGCCGCTGGTGGTGATGGCCGGGTTTAGATGGCCCGGATCGCTGCCGATTGCCACCACGAGCGTCCCCCCAGCGTCAGGCGGCGCCTCGGACGGAGGTGCCGAACTCTCGTCGGGCGGCGCGTCGGTGGCGTCGGCGGACGCCGACGGTGCCTGGGTCGCCTGGTTGCCACAGGCGGCGAGGGCCAGTGACAAGACAAAGAGCGGGGCGAGCCATTGGCGGCGGGCCATTCTGGAAGAACCTCCATCCGTGCGGAATGGCAGGCTATCGGTATTGTTATGCCGCTGGTAACTGCCTTGTGCACCTAGTGAGCATCCTGCTCCTCGTCGCGCGTCTCGCCGGCCCATGACAGGGTAACGAGATCGCGAGGTTGCTCACCCAGGGCGCGCAGAGCGGACGCGACTTCGTGGTCCATCGACGAGGGCAGACAGAGACGTCGGCGTGCGAGCGCCACGTAGTCCTCGAACGGGAGGTCGGTAACCTCGCCGGTCCAACGTGTTACCGAGGGGTGGATGCCGATCTCTATCAGGACGGCGATGACGTCGTCCGCCGTT
>JBPCKH010000198.1:0-4819 GCA_051004475.1 Candidatus Limnocylindria bacterium
CGCGGTGATCATCACCCGCAACACGACCGACTCGATCAACCTGCTGGCCGGGACGCTGCCAGCTGGCACCCACGTCGTCGCCTTCGCGGGCGAGCACCACGCCAACCTGCTTCCCTGGCGTCGGATCGGGGTTCGCTACCTGCCGGTTCCGGAGACGCCGGAGGAGATGCTCGGGCAGCTCGAGGCTACCCTCCGCGATCTGCCGAAATGCGGCGATCCACACCTCGTGGCGGTCACGGGCGCGAGCAACGTGACCGGCGAGATCTGGCCGCTGGCCGAGGTCGCACGCGTGACGCACGCATACGGCGCTCGCCTCCTGGTCGACGCCGCGCAACTGGCGCCGCATGCCCCGATCGACATGCAGCGCGACGGGATCGACTACCTCGCGTTGTCCGGGCACAAGCTGTATGCGCCCTACGGGGCGGGTGCGCTCATCGGCGAACGTGACTGGCTCAGCGCCGGTGACCCATTCCTGCGCGGCGGCGGCGCCGTGAAGCTCGTGACCGTCGAGGAGACGCTCTGGGCCGATCTGCCGGACCGGCAGGAAGCCGGCTCCCCGAACGTCATCGGCGCAGTAGCCCTCGGCGTGGCGTGCGACACCCTCAGCGCGGTTGGGATGGATCGGATCGCGTCCGAAGAGAAGGTCCTGCTCGAGTACGCTCGAGAGCGCCTCGGCGAGATCGAAGCCTTCGAGCACTACCGCGTCTGGCCGGCCGATCATCCACGCGTCGGACTGCTGACCTTCAACCTGAGTGGCGTCCCGTACGACCTGGTAGCCGCGGTGCTCTCGGCCGAGCATGGCATCGGAATCCGACACGGATGCTTCTGTGCCCACCCGCTCATGATGCGGCTGCTGCGCGTCAGCGACGCGGAGGCAGATCGGCTCCTCGAGGAGACGCGAGCCGGCCACCACGAGCGTCTGCCCGGCGCCGCCCGCATGAGCCTCGGGCTGGGCTCAACCAGAACGGATATCGACGCACTGACCGATGCCCTCCGGGGGATCGCGGCGAACGGCCCACGGTGGACCTATGCCGTCGCCGATGAGACCGACGAATACGAGCCCGAACCAGACCCACGCCCACTTCCGTCGCTCCGAATGCGCCTCGTCGAGCACCCACACGGCCACGGCGAGTCCGCCTGAGGCGTCGATCAAGGAGAAGCGGTGCCAGACCCGACTTGGCAGGACTCTGCCTGACTGCCACCATGAGTCACCGATGACATCCCCGCTCACCGTCCTCGACACGCTTGGCCGTCCGATGCGCGACCTGCGCGTCAGCGTCACCGACCGCTGCAACTTCCGCTGCGTGTACTGCATGCCGAAGGAGGTGTTCGGCCTCGACCACGCGTTCCTGCCCCGAACGGACGTCCTCGCCTTCGAGGAGATCGAGCGCATCGTGCGCGCTTCGGTCGCGTTGGGCGTGCGAAAGGTCCGCCTCACCGGCGGCGAACCGCTGGTGCGAAAGAGTCTCGAGACCCTGGTGGCGATGCTGGCGCGGATCGATGGGATCGACGACCTGACGTTGACCACGAACGCATCGCTGCTTGTCGACCGAGCACAGGTGCTGGCGGATGCGGGCCTGCATCGGTTCACGGTCAGCCTCGACGCACTCGACGACACCACCTTCCAGGCCATGAATGACGTCGGGTTCCCCGTCTCGCGGGTGCTCGAGGGAATCGCGGCCGCGGAGGCCGCAGGCCTGGGACCCATCAAGGTCAACGCCGTAATCCGACGCGGCCTCAACGAGCACGCCATCGGTGATCTGGCGGAACACTTCCGTGAGACCGGCACCACCATCCGCTACATCGAGTACATGGATGTCGGGCACTCGAACGGGTGGCGCCTGGACGACGTCGTGCCGGCAGCTGAGATCATCGAGCTCATCAACGCGCGATGGCCGCTCGAACCCGTCGACCCCGATTACCGTGGAGAGGTCGCGCAGCGCTACCGGTACCGCGATGGCGCCGGTGAAATCGGCGTCATCAGCAGTGTCACCCAGCCCTTCTGCGGCGATTGCACGCGGGCTCGCCTGTCGGCCGACGGCCAGCTCTTCACCTGCCTGTTCGCAACGTCGGGCCATGATCTGCGCGGGCTCCTGCGCTCCGGCGCCACCGATGCCGACCTGACCGAAGCGCTCCGCGTGATCTGGACCGGCCGCTCGGACCGCTATTCGGACCTTCGCACCCTGGAGACGGTGGACCTCCCCAAGGTGGAGATGAGCTTCATCGGCGGCTAGGTTGGCGCAACGCTAGTCCGGAGCGTGGATTGGGGCCCGGCGCTCACGCAGGAATCCCCCGGCGCGACCGCGACGGACCGCAAGCAGCTCCGCAACGATGGCCCATGCGACCTCCTCGGGTCCCTCCGCGCCGATGTCAAGGCCGGCCGGAGCATGGATCCGATCGATGGCATCGACCCGGTCAAGATCTCGGAGCAACTGAATTGTCCGCTTGCGAGGTCCAAGCGCGCCGAGATAGGCCATCTCGGCCGCGAGCAACGAGCGCAGGTAGTCGACATCGCGCAGGTAGTTGTGGCTCATCAGGACGGCGTAGCTGCGCTGATCGGGTCGGAACGCCTCGGACAGCAGCGCCGGCTCGGTATCGAGGAAGCCGACCGCTTCCGGGAACCGTTCGTTCGTCAGGAACGCGCGACGCACGTCGGCCACGGTGACCCGCCAACCCAGGTCCGAGGCATAGCGCACCAGGGGCACTGCGTCGTGACCGGCGCCCACCACGAGGAGACGTGGCGGTGGCTCGAGCACCTCGATGAAGAGCCGCATGCCATCCACATCTTCGACCGAGCTGGCCTCCGCGCCCAATGCAGCATCGGCGAGAATGACGGCGGCGGCATCGGCATCGATCGACCCAAGGCCACCCTCGGTGATCCCGTCGGCATGGCGCAGCAGGCGCGCACCGGGCGCAATGCCATCGGGGGCGGCACCATCGGGGGCGGCGCCATCGGGGGCGGCGCCATCCGCCACGGCGAGGACGGTCACCAGGCAGCAGGCGCGCTCATCCCGCACCGCTGAGCGCAGCGCCGCGGCCGTGGAGATCGCATGCTCGGCAGGCCCGATGAACAGCTCAATCGCGCCGCTGCAGCCCAGGCCGTAGCCCCACACCTCATCGCCGTCTGCGGTCAGGTCGAAGAGCTCGAGGCGCGGCGCCCCATCGACCATCACCTCGCGACCGATGCGCTCGACGTCACCCTCCAGGCAGCCGCCCGAGACATTGCCGATCGACGCGCCCTGCTCCGGGACCAGGAGGCGCGCGCCGGGCCGCCGATACGTGGATCCTCGAACGCCGACAATGGTCGCCAGCGCCATCCGTTCTCCGCGCTCGTGCAGCGCGGTGATTGCGGCCAGGACATCGGTGAGCTCGCTCATGGTCTTGCGGCCGACTCTAGCGCACCGGCGACGAGATTCGTCACGCGATCGAGGGCAACTTCTGCCCCTGCACCGGCTACCAGAACATCGTCGCCGCAATCCGGGAGGCGGCACGCATCGCCGCCACCGGTACCACGGCTGCATTGCCCATTGAAGGTGAGCGCGACGAGGCCCTGCCACTGGGGAGATGCCCGGGCCGCTACGGGGCAGCGGACGCGTCGCCGATGAACTCGCGGAGGACGGCGTTGAATCGCCCTGGCAGCTCGAGGTTGATCATGTGGGCGGCGCCATCGAACACCTCCAGGCGCGCGCCGGGAACCGCCGCTGCCAGGTGACGGCAGGATTCCTGGGTGCCAGGATCATCGAGCGTGCCGATGACCACCAGCAGTGGCGCCTTCAGCTCGCTGAGGCGGGAGGCCGCCGGAGGATCGAGCTGCTTAGGGGTGCCCTCTTCCTTCTCGGCCTGGTAGTTCGTCAAGATCCAGTCGTGCACTTTTGCGCGCAGCGCCGGGTCGACCCGGTCACTCGGCTGGCCGGGTCCATCGACCCAGTACTTGGTTTCCCACTCCGCGACGTTCTCCCAGTCGCGCGCCTCCATCCACGCCTCGACCTGCTCCCAGCCGGCCGGCGCCTCGTCGCCCGCGTCGTAGCCACCGATCCCGCCGGCCGCCACGATGAGCGAACGTGTGCGGTCGGGATATTCCAGCGCGAAGTCAAGCGCGATTGACCCTCCGCGCGACAGCCCCAGCACGTGCGCCGACCGCTCGCCCAGGTGGTCGAGCAGCGCAACGATGTCGGCTCGGTTCGAGAACTCGACCGCATCGGTTTCGGTGTCTCCGAAGCCTCTCGTGTCGTAGCGGATCACGCGGAAGCCGTCCTTCAGCGCGTCCACCTGGTCGTCCCACATGCGCAAGTTCGCGACACCGGCGTGGACGAGCACGACCGGCTCGCCGCTGCCCTCGACCTCGTAGTGGATCCGTGCGCCGTTCGTCTCCAGGGTGCCGTTCTGGTCTGTCATGGACCGGATGGTACCGCCGGTTTCTGCAATTGCAGTCAAGAATGCGGGCCAGGCGGCACTCAGCACCCGTTCAGCCCGCATTCAGCAACATACGGCAAGATGGCGCCATGCGTGTGCTCGTGGTCGAGGACGAGAAACGACTCGCCGCCGGCCTCCGGAATGGCCTCGAGGCGGACGGCTTTGCCGTCGACGTCGCGCTCAACGGTACGGATGGCCTGTGGCTGGCCCAGGAGGAGCCATACGACGCGATCGTGCTTGACCTCATGCTGCCCGAGATCAACGGCCTCGAGATCTGTGCGCGGCTGCGCGAGGCGCGGATCTGGACGCCGATCCTCATGCTCACGGCGCGCGCCGGCGAGTCGGACGAAGTCAATGCGCTCGACAGCGGCGCTGATGACTACCTGACCAAGCCATTTGCCCACGC
>JBPCKH010000199.1:0-5178 GCA_051004475.1 Candidatus Limnocylindria bacterium
GCGAAGCTGAAGTCGAGATCGGCGATGCGGTAGAACCGGAAGCGGCGGTCGAAGCCGCCGACCGCGCGCAGAGCATCGCGGCGCACGGCAAGGCAGTAGCCCTCGATGGCGTCGACCTCGCCCGGCGGGGCGTCGTGGAATTGGCGAGCGTCGCCGCTGCTCACGCCCCAGCCGCCGGCCAGGCCGACCGATGGATCGTCGAACGCGGCGAGGAGCGGCGCCAGGAAGTCCCCGATCGGCTCGATCGAGGTGTCCAGCAGGACGGTCATCTTGCCGCGTGAACGTCGCATGCCGAGCGTTCGAGAATCGGCCCAGCCGAGTCGCTGGCTGGTGCGCAGCACGGCGGGCTCGATGGGGGAGGCCGCCAGGAGGGATTCAAGGTCGAAGCTCGGGGCATTTGCCACGACCACCAGCTCCCAGCTGACCGACGGTGGATGCGTCGCCAGCCCTGCAAGCATGCGTCGGAGGTCGTCGGGATGATCGTCCGCCACGAACTGGACCGATGCAGACACGGTCGCCGCATCGTCGAGTGTGGACGCCAGGTCATCCGGGTTCGCATAGCCCGTGACGGCCGGCTCGGTGGGCAGCAGCGGCCTGGCCGTCGACCGTTTCGGCCCGTCCTGGACCTCCCAGCCGAGAGCCGCGATCTGATCGCGCAGGACATCGGCACGATTCCAGTCGGATGCAGCGCGCGCATCGCGGCGGGCCTCCACGAGCGCCCGGACCGCGGCGGGCAGGGATTCGCGACCATTCATCGAACGCAAGTACTCCGGTTCGGTACCCAACGTACCGGGTGGGATCAGGACACCACAACCTTACTATCCGACCACGAGTTGAACCCACCGCACCTGTCCCGGTGCGAGCGGCGCGTATCGAGTGCCTGAATACGAAGGACGAATACCACCGATGATGATGAACGAGGTCGGGAAGCTGCTCACGGCGGCAGAGGTTGCCGAGATGCTGCACCTGCACGTCAACACCGTGAAGCGCCTGGGCGACCGTGGCGAGCTCCCGTTCTTCCGGGTCTGCAAGCGCGGCGACCGTCGATTCCGCTACGACGACGTGCTCGAGTTCCTCCACCGCAGTAAGTAGATGGCCCATTTCATGCTACCCGGTTCGACCGGGTAGTCCCCGCCGGGGGGCATGTCGAACGACCGCCGAGGTGCCAACTTCTCGGCGGTCGTTCGCATCTGTCGCATAATCGCCGCGCATGAATGATCAACCATCGGCGCAGCTCGAGGAGGGTCGTCGCCTTCTCGACGGCGGTGAACCCGAGGCATCCATCCAGGCCCTGGAGTCGCTGACCCGCGATCCCGACACCGAGATCGCGGGCGAAGCGTGGCTGTTGACCGGAGCAGCACGCTATCGGACCGATGACGAAGAGGGCGCCCTGATCGCCTGGAAGGCGGCCGCCGACGCCGGTGGCTCGACCGCCTGGCTCGGCTCTCGCAGCGCTGCCGAGCAGCAGGTTCGGAACGGTGACCTCGAGGGGGCGATCACGTCGTATCGCGAGGCGGATCGCCGCGCGCCGGTCGCCGAGCGCGGCGCCATCGCGAATCGCATTGCCTGGTTGCTCAAGGAGACCGGGCACGACTTCGCCGCCCGCCGCCAGTTCAACCGCGCTCGAGGAGCGTACGCCACCTTCCGTGGCTACGTCACCTACGCGATCATCGCCATCTGCGTGGGCCTGTTCGCGATCGATCTGGTGCTCAGTGACGGGGCAACCCTGAGCGGCGGCTTCTTCGGCGGCATCCCGGGTCCCCTGGGGGAGCAGAATCTCATCAATACCTTCCTTGTCGGGCAAGGTGAGTGGTGGCGCATCTTCACGAGTGCCTTCTTCCACCTTGGCCCCATCCACCTCGCCTTCAACATGTACGTGCTCTACCTCTATGGGCAGATCGCGGAGCGCATGTACGGGCGGGTCGAATTCGCGGCAATCTATCTGCTCTGCGCGGCGGGCGGGAGCGTGCTGACCATCCTTGTCGATCCACAGCAGTTCGCCCTCGGCGCATCCGGTGCAATCTTCGGCCTTGTCGGGCTGCTGTTCGTGGTTTCCCGCCGACACCACGCGGTCCTCGGGGGCGAGGCGCGGATGAGGGTTGGCGGCATCGGCAGCTATCTCATCTTTCTTCTCATCTTCACCTTCCTGGTGCCGAGCATCAGTTGGACCGGACATATCGGTGGCCTGCTGGTCGGCGCCCTCCTTGGCTTCCTCCTGCCACCTACCGGAGTCGAGACGATGGGTGGCATGTGGCGCGCCCCGACCGGCGAGCGCCTGATGGGTGCGATGCCACGATCGCTGCGCGCGGCCGTCTATGGTGGCGTCGGCGTACTGCTCGTCATCGGCTCGTACCTGGCGGTCGGTCGGTTCTTCGGGTGAACGTGACTGATGTGCCCGGCGAGCATCGTCCAGCCGTCCGCGCGGCGGTCGAGCTGGTGGCAGCCGGGGCAGTGATGCCGGCGCCGCTGGCAGAGGCCGCCATGGACGAGCTGATGGATGGCGCGGCTCCTGCGACCCAGGTGGCCGCGTTGCTCGCGATGCTGCGCGTTCGTGGCGAAACGCCGGAAGAGTTGGCAGCCTTCGCGCGCGTGATGCGGGCTCGCGCCGTGCGGGTCGAGACGCCCGATGGCGCGGTCGACCTGTGCGGCACCGGGGCCGACGGTTCCGGCACCTTCAACATCTCCACCCTGGCCGCATTCGTCGTGGCCGGTGCCGGGGTGCCGGTCGCCAAGCACGGCAACCGGGCGGTCACGAGCCGATGCGGCTCCGCCGACATCGTGGAGGCACTCGGGATCGCACTCGATCCGGGGCCCGCCGCCGTGGCGCGGCGCATCGGCGAGATCGGTTTCGGCTTCATCTACGCGCCTTCCTACCACCCTGCCATGAAGCATGCCATGCCAATCCGGCGCGAGCTGCCGATGCGTACGGCCTTCAACCTGCTCGGCCCGATCAGCTCGCCTGCCGGCGTCCGCCGCCAGCTTCTCGGCGTGGCGGAGGAACGACTGCTGCCGCTCATGGCCGGCGCGCTGGCGCGCCTCGACACGGATCGTGCGCTTGTCGTGCATTCCGGCGACGGGCTCGACGAGCTGTCGCTGGCCGGTCCGAACCGCGCCATGCTCGTTGAGGGCCGGATGGTGGGCGAGATCGAGATCGATCCGGCGCAGCTTGGCCTCCGTTCCGCCCAGCGCAGCGCACTTGCCGGCGGAGATGCGCAGCTCAACAGCGCCATCGCGTTGAGCGTGCTCGGTGGCGAGCCGGGAGCCGCGCGCGACGTGATCCTGCTCAATGCCGCGGCCGCGCTGTACGTGGCCGGGCGCGTGAGCGACGTCGCCGATGGCCTTGTGCTGGCTGCCGAATCGATCGACTCCGGTGCGGCCGCCGGCGTGGTCGAGACATCTGCGCACTTCCAGGATGCCTGAGCCGATGTCCGCATCCGTGCTGGATGAGCTCCTCGACGCCGCGCGTCGTCGCTCGCGCGCCGATGCTCGCATCACGCCGCTCGCCGAGCTGCGACGCCAGGTTGCAAGCATGCCCCCCGCCCGGCGCTTCGAGGCGTTGCTGCGTGGCGCCGGCCGTGTCTCGGTCATCGCCGAGGCGAAGCGCGCGTCGCCGTCGGCCGGCTCGTTCGACCTCGGTCCGGGCTCAGCAGCCGTCGTTGAGCTCGCGCGAGGGTATGCGCGTGCCGGTGTGGCGGCCCTCTCGATCCTGACCGAGCCGACCCGCTTCGCTGGCAGTGACGACGACCTGATCGCTGCCGCGCGCATCGGCCTTCCGGCGCTGCGCAAGGATTTCGCTGTCGACCGCTACGGCGTCTGGCAGGCACGCGCCCTCGGCGCCGATGCGGTCCTGCTCATCGTGCGCGCGCTCGGCGACGGTCTGCTGCGTCGTCTTATTGTCGAGTCCGGCGAGGCTGGGTTGGATGCCCTGGTCGAAGTGCATGACACCGATGAGCTCGAGATTGCGCTCGACGCCGATGCGACGCTGATCGGCGTCAACGCCCGCGACCTCGCGACGCTGACGGTCGATCTCGACGCCGCGTTGCCGCTGCTGCGCCGCGCCGCCGATGCCGGAGCAACGGTGGTGGCCGAGAGCGGAATCGCGAATGCGCGGGACGTGGCCAGCGTGGCCGAAGCCGGTGCGGCTGCCGTCCTCGTCGGCACGAGCCTGCTGCGGAGCGGCGATCCGTCCGCGGCCGCCGCTGCGCTCGTTCGAACGGCGCCTCGACGTAACGCACCTCGATCCCTTCCGAGCCGGTCACGCGCCCTGGTGAAGGCGTGCGGGATGCGCAGCGCGGCAGGCATTCGCGCCGCGATGGCGGCTGATGCCGACTTCGTCGGTTTTGTGCTGGATCCGGCCTCGTCGCGCGCAGTTGATGCGGAACGCGCGGCCGAGCTCATGCCGTCCGTTCGCGGTCGACGCCCGGTGCTCGTCTTCCGTTCGCCGTCGCGCACCGAGGTCGCCACGGCGCTGAGCACGACCGGGGCCGGCGCAATTCAGCTCGCCGGGTTTGACGGTCCTCCACCGTGGACATCCGATGTCGCGTCGTCGCTTGAGACCGTCATCGGCGTTATCCATGCGCCGAAGCTGGTCCGGGCCACACTCTGCCTCGCGGAGACGTGGATCGCAGCCGGCGCCACGCATCTGCTGCTCGAGGGCGCGGCCACCGCCAACGGCGGGGGTTCCGCCGACGGCGCTCCAATCGGCATTGCACGCCGTCTCGGCCGAATTGTGCCGGTCGGCGTGGCCGGCGGCCTGACCCCGCGGAACGTCACGCGCGCCGTCCGCGATGCGCGACCGGCACTCGTCGACGCGGCCAGCGGCCTCGAGCACGATGGCGGAAACGACCCGGCACGGATCGGCGCGTTCGTGCGGAACGCGCGGCGTGAGCCTACCGGTGCCGACCGCGTCGACCACCAGGGTCGATTCGGACGCTTCGGCGGCCGATTCGTCCCGGAGACCCTGATCCCGGCCCTCGACGACCTCGAGGCGGCTTGGAACCTGGCGCGTCGCGATCCGGACTATCGACGCGAGCGGGAGCGGCTGCATCGCGACTTCATCGGGAGACCGACTCCGCTCTTCGCGATCCCTGCATCGGCCCTGGCGCAGCGTGGAGGGCGCGGCGCATCGGTCTGGCTCAAGCGGGAGGACCTTGCGCATACCGGCGCGCACAAGATCAA
>JBPCKH010000200.1:0-10317 GCA_051004475.1 Candidatus Limnocylindria bacterium
CGGGCGGATGCAGTCGCGGCCGCGGTCCTATCTCCGCTGGATGCCAGCTCTCGGGCTGCGCCGGCGGTGTCGTCCGCCGGCACCACCTCCCAGGCGCGTGCGGCCAGGAATCGATCGCATTGCGCAAGCGCCTGCCAATGGCTGCTGACCCGCTTCAGGCCCTGAAGGCCGACCCCCGGCAGCACCAACAGCTGGTGCCGGATCGGCAGGAGCAGCTCACCAACCACGCTCAGTGAGCCGTCGGCAAGTGCGTCGAGTGCGTCGCCGACCGTTCCGGCCAGGGAGTTCTCGAGCGGCAGGACACCGGCATCGACCGATCCGTTCGTGACGGCGGCACAGACGGCGGAGAAGGTCGACATCGGCATCGGCGTGACGCCCTCGGCGCCGAAGTAGCCGAAGACGGCCTCCTCGCCGAATGCGCCCGGCTCGCCCTGGTAGGCCACGGTCATCATGCGGCGATCGTCCGCAGCCCGAGCTCGAGCTCGGCATCGGTCACGTCGTCCACCTCGATGACGCGGCCGATGTCCATTGGCAGGATCCAGCGCTGGCGCCCGTCGCGCCGCTTCTTGTCACCGAGCATGGCCGCGCCGACGACCGAGGCGTCAAAGCGCCGCTTCAATGTGAAGCCGAGCTGGAACAGGAGGGCATCCAGGCGGGGCGCGAGCTCAGGATCCGCTCCACGGCCGGCGGCGATGGCGGCGACCCCTCGCATACCCAGCGCGACTGCCGCCCCGTGAGAGAGGCGGTAGCGGCTCTCGACCTCGAGCGCATGGCCGATCGTGTGACCCAGGTTGAGCGTCCGTCGCTCGCCGCCCTCGAACGGGTCGCGTTCGCAGACACCAAGCTTGAAGCGGGCGCTTCGCTCGAGGATGGCGTACCTCGCAGCCTCATCAGAGCGAAGGGCCTGTCGGCCGCGGCCGTCCAATAGCCGCCAGAGCGCGGGTTCGCCGATGATGGCCGTCTTGATCGACTCTGCCATTCCGTCGCGGCGCAGCCGTGTGGGAAGTGAGCGCAGCGCCGCTACGTCGGAGATGACGGTCACTGCCGGCCAGAAAGCGCCGACCGCATTCTTGGCGGCGCCAAGATCGACCGCCACCTTGCCACCGATGGCGCTATCGGCCTGTGCCAGCCAGGTGGTCGGCACATGGGCGAGCGGCAGCCCGCGGGCGTACAGCGCAGCGGCGGTGCCGGCCAGGTCGCCAATGGTTCCTCCGCCGACCGCGATGAGCGGGGTTCCGCGCTCGACGCGCTCCGCCGCCAACCATTCGAGGATGCGTTCCAGTGAGCGGATCCGCTTCGACCGTTCCCCCGCGACGACCGGCAGGCAGGCTCGTGCGCCGATGGACGCGATGAGGTCGGGCGCCATGGCGAGCAGCCGCCGATCCACGACCGCCACGCCGGCAGGGGCGAGGTCCAGGATATCGACACCCATGACGATGCGTCCCATCGCTGGACCGATCGGGTGATGTCGAGCGACCTCGGCGTCGAACAGACGCCGTCCGCGGAGTGGTGCCAGCGGCTCGAGCAGTGTATCGGCGACGCCGCGGGCTTCGCCGGACGCATCGAGGCGGAGATCGGCGGCCCGGTAGACCGGCGCACGGTCGGCGAGCACGGTCGCAAGCCGTTCAAGGTCATATGGCTGGAGGGTCGGGCGCGCGACATGGTCTGCGCGAAGCCGGATCAGCAACTCGTGCGCGGGCACGTCGAGCCAGGCGACCGTGCCGTGGTGCCAGAGTGCCCAGCGATTGAGTGGGTCGAGGGCCGCGCCGCCTCCGGTGGCGATGACCGCACCGGGAACGGCGCACGCTTCGGCCACCGCCTTCGACTCCTGCAGGCGGTAGGCGGCTTCGCCATGTCGCGCGATGTAGGCGGGCACGGGCACTCCCACACGCCGTTTGGCCAGCTCATCGGTATCGAGGAAGGGGCGGTCCAGCCGTGCCGCGACCAAACGTCCCACCGTCGATTTGCCGCTCGTCGGCATCCCGACCAGCACGACTCCTGGTCCAGCCTCAGACATCCGCCCCGGCTCCGAGCTCGAGCCGAAGGGCATCGCGCATGATGTCGACCGGGGCGTCCCGATCGGCCCACATGGAGAAGCTGAAGACTGCCTGGCGCAGCAGCATGCCGGCCCCGCCATGGGCACGTCCCCCGGCAGCACGGGCCTCGCGCACCAGGCGGGTCGGGCTCGGCCGGTAGACGAGGTCAAGGACAGCCATCCCCGACCGCAGGAAATCCGCCGGAACCGGCGTCTCGTCAGAGGCGGTCCCGATCGGCGTGGCGTTGATGACGAGCTGGGCCGTCATCAGAGCGCCCGGCATGTTCGGCCAGCGCGCTCGGTCGAGCACCAGCACGGCGTCGCAGCCGCTGGATTTCAGGGCGTCGACGGCGGCCCGTGACGCGCCGCCGGATCCGAGGACGACCGCGCGACGAATTCCCGGCGGAAGCTCCGCGCGCAGGGCCGCAAGGTCCGTGTTGCGTGCCACCAGGCGGTCGCCGTAACGGACGATCGTGTTCGCCGCGCCAAGCCGGCGAACCTCCGGTCCCAGCTCATCGACGAGGTTGCATACCGCCACCTTGAACGGCTTCGTCACGTTTGCGCCGATGCGATCGCTCGCCCGCAGCGCCTCGACCTCGTCCGCAAGCGCATCGGGACTGATGTCGCGCAACTCGTAGCGAGCGTCCAGGTCGAGCGCAGCAAAGGCGGCGTTGTGCATGGCCGGGGACGCCGAGTAGCCGATCTCGTGGCCGAGCAGCACGGCGAGCGCGGTCATGCCGGTGCGCGTGTGCGGCGGCGCCTGCGCGCGACGGCGGCTCGAAGGTCGCCGATGGTGTCGCCGCCGAACGAGTAGAGCAGCTCGTCGGCGAGGACCAGCGCCACCATCGCCTCGCCCACGATCGCGGCTCGTGCCAGGACGGTGACGTCGGACCGCTCGATATGCGCGCGCCCGGGCTGGCCGGTGCCCATGTCGAGGCTGGGGAGCGGGCTGCGCAGGGTCGAGACCGGCTTCTGCGCGGCACGCACGACGATCGGCTCACCGTTGCTGATGCCGCCCTCGATCCCGCCTGCGCGGTTCGTCCGGCGCTCCCAACGCTCCGACTCGGTACTCACCACGTCGTGCACGGTACTCCCGCGGCGTTCGATCGTGCCAAATCCCAGCCCGATCTCGACCCCCTTGACGCCCGGGATGGCCATGGTGGCGCCGGCGAGCAATCCGTCCAGGCGGGTATCCCATTCGGACGACGAGCCCAGGCCGATCGGCGTGCCCTCGACCACGACCACGAAGGAGCCACCGATCGAGTCGCCGGCCTCCTTGGCCGCGTCGACCTCGGCGAGCATCGCGCGCTCGGCCTCGGGGTCGGGGCAGCGCAGCGGCGACGGGTCGGCCAGGTCGCTCTCCAGCCACCCGTCCGGGATGGCGGCAAGAACGTCATCGGCGTCGGGAAAGGCGCGTACCAGGCCAAGCTGGTCGACGAAGCTCCAGATTCGCACGCCGCAGATGGCGAGCAACTGTCGGGCAAGCGAGCCGGCGACGACGCGCGGGGTCGTGGAGCGCGCAGAGGCTCGCTCGAGGACATTGCGAACGTCGTCGGTGTCGTACTTGAGGGCTCCGGCGAGGTCGATGTGTCCCGGCCGGGCTCGGGTGATCGCCTTTGGACGTCGATCGATCGCGATCGGCTCGATCGACATCCGCTCAGTCCAGTTTTCCCAGTCGCGGTTGTCGACGGCGAAGCCGATGGGCGAGCCGAGCGTTCGTCCATATCGGATTCCGGCCGTCCAGCGCACGCGATCACGCTCGATCTGCATGCGCTTCCCACTGCCGTAGCCATGCTGGCGCCGCTTGAGGTCGTGATCCACGCCACGGGTGCTGACGCGCATGCCGGCGGGCAGTCCTTCGAGAATGCCCGACAGCCCCGGCCCGTGTGATTCGCCCGAGGTCAGGAGCCGAAGGCGCCTCATGCGCGCACCGCCGCCAGATCGTGCCAGAAGCCGGGATACGAGACGGCGACGCAGTCGGGGTCGTCCAGCTCGACCGCGGATGCAACGCCGGTGAGCCCCGCAACGGCGAACGCGATCGCGATCCGATGGTCGCCATGCGTGCTGATCAGGGCGTCTCGCGCCACTCCGCGGCAAACGCGCCAGCCATCGGGGAACTCCTTCACCTCAGCGCCGATGGCGTCCAGCCCGGCGACGACCGCGGCGATCCGGTCCGTCTCCTTCACGCGAAGCTCGCCGGCATCGCGGACCTCCGACGGCTCGTCCACCGATGCCATGGCGACGGCAACCAGCGGCAGCTCGTCGATGAGCTCAGCGACCTCGCCACCCGTGACGTTGACCGCGCGCAACGCATTGCCGCCTCGAACGGACATCTCGCCGACCGGCTCCGGTCCGCTCACGTCGGTGAAGCGTGTCTCGATATCGACGCCCATCCGCTGCAGCAGGCCCACCAGTGCCAGGCGTGTCGGGTTGAGCCCCACGCCAACCATGGTCAGCATTGCATCGGGGTGAAGCGCGGCGGCCACCAGCCAGGCAGATGCGGCCGAAGGATCGCCCGGCACGACCATCTCGAACGGCCGCGGACGCGCCGGCCCGCTCAGCGTGGTCACCGGACCGTCTCGGTGGATTGGAACGCCGAGGTGCGCGAGCATCCGCTCGGTGTGGTCGCGCGTTGGGCCGGGGGTCGCAATGGTTGTTTCGCCCTTTGCGTGCATGCCTGCCATGACGGCGGCGCCGAGCAACTGGGCGCTGGCAACTGGCAGCCGATGGGTGGCCGCCGCGGGCGACGCACAGCCGACCACTGTCATCGGCGCATGCCCGTCGGTGGTAATCACTTCGGCTCCCGCTGCTCGCAACATGGTCGCGACACGTTCCATGGGGCGGGTGCGCAGGGACGCATCGCCGTCGAGGCTGACCGTAAGCGGCAATCCTGCAGCCACGCCGGCGAGCAGCCGCATCGTGGTGCCCGAGTTGCCGCAGTCGAGCACCGCGTCGCGTGACGGACGGCCGGTCACCGTATGGCGATCGCCCAGGCGCTCGATCGATACTCCCATGGCACGCAGGCATTCGAGCGTGCTGAGGACGTCGCGGCCGGGCGACGGCATGATGACCGTGCTCGGACCACCCGACAGCGCCGCGAAGATGAGCGCCCGATGCGCAATCGATTTATCTGCCGGCAGCGCGAGCTGCCCGCGGAGACGAGCCGCCGGTGTGATCGTCGACGTCGTGGAGGCCCGGATCACCGGCCAGTTCCGGTAGCCGCAGCGTCCGCCTCGGTCGCCGATTGGGCGTGGCGCCGCTGCACCGATCGCGACGCGCGGAGCAGGGCATCGAAGACCATCGTCAGCTCGACCGGCGACATCGGTCCGGTGGTTCCGCTTGCCGCGCGCTCGAGTAGGTCGCGCTCACGGCGGACATCGTGCCCGTGTGCGCCGACATCCCGTCGCCGCTGGACCTCCAGCGCGAGCGCTGCCCGCTCCTGGACTATCTCGGCCAGCCGAACGTCGAGGTCGTCGATCCGGTCGCGCACGTCGCCGATCTCATCGCCTGCTGAGGGCGCGGTGACCGGCGCCGGTGCCGCATCGGGGGATCGGACGAACTGGAGACGACGCAGCTCGTCCATGAGCGCGCCGAACTCCTCGAAGCCAAGGCTCTGGTCGCCGTCGCTGCGCGCGTTGGCGGGATCGGGATGGACCTCGATGATCAGTCCATCGGCGCCGACGGCGGCGCCCGCCAGGGCCATCGGCGCAACCAGCGCACGGTGGCCGGTGCCGTGGCTGGGGTCGACGATGATCGGCAGATGCGTTTTGGAGCGGAGGACAGGCACCGCCGACAGGTCGAGCGTGTTGCGGGTGGCGGTCTCGAAGGTGCGGATGCCGCGCTCGCACAGGATCACGTTCGGGTTGCCGGCGGAGAGGATGTACTCGGCCGCCAGCAGCCACTCCTCGATGGTCGCGGACAGGCCGCGCTTGAGGAGGACCGGGCGACGGCTCTGGCCGACGGCCTTGAGCAGGACGAAGTTCGCCATGTTGCGGGCGCCGACCTGGAGGATGTCGACGTGCTCCTCGAAGACCGCGCCGTCGTGGGGGTCCACGACTTCGGAGATGACCGGCAGGCCGTATTCGTCATGCGCCTCGTGGAGCAGCTTCAGGGCGGGCAGGCCGAGTCCCTGGAACGCGTAGGGCGAGGTGCGCGGCTTGAAGGCGCCGCCGCGCAGGACGCGGGCGCCTTCGCGCTTCACAGCACGAGCGGTCTGCATCAGTTGCTCGCGAGACTCGACGGCGCACGGGCCGGCCATGACGACCAGCTCCTGGCCGAGCCCGAGCTCAACGCCGTTCACGCGCACGCGGGTCCGCTCCGTCTGGTGCTCGGAGCTGGCCAGCTTGTACGGCGAGCTGATGCGGATGACCTGCTCGACGCCATCCAGGGTGCCGAGGTGCGCGACGCTCTCGAGGTCGCTGCCGACCACCCCGATCACCGTCCGCTCTTCGCCCACGCTGATGAACGCCTCGAGCCCGCGTTCTTCCACAGTCCGTCGGACTCCGTCCACCTCGTCCGACGTTGCCGTCGGACGCATCACCACGATCATCGGTCTTGCCTTTCGCTCAATTCGCCGCTGGGAAACAAAAAACGCAGGAGCTTTCGCTTCCTGCGTCTGCGGGCACGAGTGCCTGTGCCGGCGAGATCTACTCGCCTGCCTCGTACCCGCTAGCCATAAAACCACTGGGATGTCATGTGCCGCGGAGGGTAGAGCGCGGCTGGCCCGATGTCAACGGGTGCGCCCGTCAGTCGTGATGATGGTCACTTGTGACTCAGCCGATTTGCGTCGGCATTTGCGAAGACGGTTCGTCCGCCGTCGATCGTCCAAGTCGAGCCGGTGACGTACGACGCCTCTGGACTGAGCAGGAAACCGATGACGGCTGCCACTTCGTTCGCGGTCCCCATTCGGCCGAGTGGCACGTCGGTCCGATGGTCGGCAGGGAGCAGGCGCTCGTCGAAATCGGTGGCGATCGCGCCGGGTGCAACGACGTTGACGCGGACACCATCCGGTGCGCCGATGACGGCCATCGAGCGTGTCAGTCCTTCGAGACCCGCCTTGGCGGCAGCGTAAGCGGGAGAGCGCATCGACCCTTCGACCGCTCCGACGATGCTGCCAACCAGGACGGCCGAGCCTCGCGCGGCGACAAGGGCGGGCATACAGACGCGGAGCGCCTCATAGGGCGCGGTCAAGTCGACAGCCATGACCTCGTCCCAGTGTTCTCGGCTGTCCCACGGCCCCGATGGCGGGATGCCGGCAGAGCAGACCAGCGCGTTCAGTTTCCCGCCGCAGCGCTCGATTGCCCCCATCAGCAGCGAGGTATCACCCGCATCGCCGACCAGCAGGTTGATCGCATCCAGGTACACATCGGTTCGATCGATGCCCACGACTCGCCAGCCATCGGCGGCAAGGCGTTCTGCCGTCGCGCGGCCGATGCCGGCGGCGGCACCGGTGATGATCACGGTCTTCAGCGTGTCGTTCATGGCCGCGCCATGGTGACGGATCTGGTCAACCGGTGTGCTGGAGTCCGGCCGCCAGGCCGCTCACGGTGAGCTGGAGGAGGCGCTCGGTGGCGGTGCGCTCTTCGGCTCCGAGCGAGCCGAGGCGAAGACGCGCTATACCACGCACCTGGAGCTCCGAGAGCACGCCCACGTCCGGGGTGTGCAAATCGATGCTGCGGTGGAGCAGCGGGCTGCGATCGAGCAGGCGCGCGCTGCCGGTCAGGCGCAACACCTCGGACTCCGTCCGCAGGCGTTCGACGCGGAGCGTTTCGGCGATGCGTCGCATCGGCTCATCCTCGCCGGCCAGCCTGCTATAGCGCGCCGCGACGACCGGGTCGGCGATCGCCAGTCCGAGCTCGATGTTGTCGATGGTCGAGCTGAAGAAGGCCCACTCGCGGTACGCCGCCTGGAGCTCGACCCGGCCATCGGCGCGGTGACGGTCGACGTAGCCGGCGAGCGCCGCACCAACCCCGTACCAGGCCGGAAGGTTCGTGCGGCTCTGGGCCCAGGCAAAGGTCCACGGGATGGACCGCAGCGAGGCCAGGGTCGGCGTCGCCGCAGTCGCCCGCCGGGCGGGGCGCGAGCCGAGCTCCATTCGGTTGATCTCGGCAATCGGCGTGGCGTTGACGAAGAATGCCTCGAAGTCGGGATTCTCCCAGACCAGCGCGCGGTATGCTTCCTCGGCTAGCCCGACCAGCTCGGTCATCATCGGTCTCCATCGGTCAAGCTGACCCGCGGAGGCGCCGTGGTCCGGTCGGGAGCTCAGCAGCAGCGCATTCGTCATCTGCTCGAGGTGACGCTGCGCAATCTGCGGGCTCGGGTAGCGCTCGGCGATCACCTCGCCCTGCTCGGTCAGCTTGAGCCTGCCATCGACCGATCCGGCCGCCTGCGCCAGGACCGCGCGGTTGGCCGGGCCGCCGCCGCGACCGATGGTGCCACCACGTCCGTGGAAGATGGTCAGCTCGACCCCATGCTTCCGGGCTGACGAGACGAGCGCTTCCTGGGCCCGATGCAGGTTCCAGGAAGCCGACAGGTAGCCTGACTCCTTGTTTGAATCCGAGTAGCCGAGCATCACCTCCTGCCGCATCCCGCGTGCCTGGAGGTGGGACCAATAGGACGGGTGCGCAAAGAGCGTCTCCAGGAACAGTGACGCGTCCTGGAGCTCCTCCCGGGTCTCGAGCAGCGGGACGACATCAAGCCAGGTCGACGGCGCAACCTCGGGTACTGCCGCGGCGGCAAGCTCCAAAAGGCGAACAACGTCGGCGACCGACCGCGTGAAGGTGATGATGTACCGATGCGAGGCCGCTCTGCCAAACTCCACGCCGATCTCGTGCTGCGTCCGCAGCGTGGCGAGCACTTCGGTGAGCGTCACGTTGGAGTCATCCAGGCGCTCATCCGGGGATTGGCCGGATTGGAGCCGATCGATGGCCGCGGCATGGACGTCGGCATGCTGTCGCACCTCCAGGGAGGCGAGGTGGAACCCGAACGTGCCCACCTGCCAGACCAGATCCTGTACCGCGCCCGCTGCCACGCGGTCGGCGCCGTGCAGGCGAAGCGACTCCTGCATCCGTGCCACGTCGTCCACCAGCTCGTCGGGGGACTGATACCCGCCGCGACGCGCTCCCGCAGCTCCGACCAGTCTCGCGCGCGCGCGATCGATCCGTTCGCCGATGATCCCGAGCGCCTGCCGGTAGCTCTGGCCGTCAAAGCGACGTACCAGGTCGGCGCTCAGCCGCGGGAACGATCGGGCCATGCGTGCCACCCGGCGCCGATACTCGTCCGGCACGCCGGCCTGTTCGTCGGAGATCGTGATCGTCTGCTGGAGACGCTCGACGACGTTGCGGTAGCCGCGAAGGACGTGGTCGGCGTGGATTTGCATCGTGCGATGGGTCACGTCGGCTGTCACGCCGGGGTGGCCATCTCGGTCTCCGCCGATCCATGACCCGCAGCGCAGATACGGGAATGCGACCACATCGGTATCGGTCCCTCCCATGGTTTCGTGAAGCGCTCGGTACAGCCGTGGTGTGACGGCGAAGAGGGTCTCGTCGAAAAAGACCATCGCGGCGCGTACCTCGTCGAGCGGGGTTGGGCGATGGGCGCGGACCGGTTCGTCTGCCACAGCAGGCTGATCTCCTCGCGCAACCGTCGCCGCAGGTCACGGTCCTCGGAACGGGTCATGCGCGGGTCGTCGAAGTGGTCCAGGAGCCGATACACCCGCCGCTGCGCCACCAGCACGGTTCGTCGTCGGGCCTCCGTTGGGTGCGCGGTCAGGACCGGCATGAGGCGCATCCGTTGCGCCAGCGAGCGCACGTCAGCGCGCGCCATGCCGTCGCGCCGGAGACGAAGGATGGCTGCGCCGATCCCGTCGGCGAGTGGCGCCTGTCGATTCGCGCGCGCGCGCTTGCGCAGCGTCCGAAGCCGATGCTTCTCCTCGGCGAGGTTGATGAGCAGGAAGTAGGCGGTGAAGGCGCGGGCCACGACCAGCAGCTCGCTCGGCGAGCGCCCATCGAGTGCGCGAAGCGCTTCTTCAATCGTCTCCGTCGGTCCGGCCCGGCGCCCGCGGATGGCGGCGCGTCGGAGCTGTTCGACGAGTTCGAGCAGCGCTGGACCTTCCTGCTCCACGATGACCTGGCCCAGCAGGGCGCCGAGAAGCTTGACCTCGCGGGCAAGCGGATCACGCGCGCTGGCACTGCCGAGGCCGCGCGGCTCGGCGTGCTGCATCGCCGCCTCCGGAGCAGCCGAAGACGGCGGCGCTGCCTATGGGCGCGTGATATGGCCGCTCG
>JBPCKH010000201.1:0-6227 GCA_051004475.1 Candidatus Limnocylindria bacterium
CCACCGTGATCAGCGGAGGCAGCAGAGCCTCGGCGATGTCGACAGCGAAGAGCACACCGACCGCCCCCAGCACGACGATCCCGAGCAGCAGCATGACCGCGAACCCACCGAGCGCCTTACCCGCATAGATCGCCCGACGGGCGACCGGGTAGAGGGCTAGCTGCTCCAGGGCGCCATCATCGGTCTCAAGCAGGTGGAGGCGGTTGACCGCGAGAACGCCCGCGAAGACCACGGCCAGCCAGAGCAGGCCGGGAGCGGCCTCGGCCAGTCGAGCCGTGTCGGGGCCGAGCGCAAAGCCGAACAGGAGCAACACGACGGCCGCGAAAAAGAGAGTGCTCACCATTGCGTGTCGGCCACGCAGCTCCGCGAGAGCATCCTTGCGGGCGACCGCCCACGCAATGCGCGCCTCGGTGCGCAGCGTGTTCATCTGGCCACTCCCACCACCGACGGATGAGGACGGTCCGGCAGCGAAGGAGCGGTGCTGGTGACGCCCGATCCGCTGGTCTCGCGGACCAGGCCACGCTCGAGGATGACGCGGCCATCAAGCAGCGCCTCGAAGCGCTCGGTGCTGTGGGACGCGACGATGACCGTGACGCCGGCCTCCCGCCAGGCGACAAGAAGCTGGTCGACGATTCCCATGCCCTCACCGTCGAGGGCCGCATACGGCTCGTCGAGCAGTACGAGCGACGCGGCGCCGAGCAGGATCCGTCCGAGGGCAAGGCGTTTGCGCATGCCGGCCGAGAAGTCGCGCACGCGGTCACCGGCGCGGACGGCCAGACCTACATCGGCGAGTGCTCGGTCGACTCGGTCCTTCGCTTCCGGCGTCCCAAGCATGATTGCCGCGAACTGGAGGTTCTCGCGGGCCGTCAGGTCGTCATACAACCCGGTGGCATGTGACAGGTAGGCGACGCGTTCCCTGACCAGCGCCGCGTGACGGTCGATGTCGAGCCCATCGACACTCGCGCGGCCATAGGACGGTCGGATTGCGGTGGCAATCAGGCGCAGCAACGTCGTCTTGCCAGCACCGTTCGGGCCGAGCAGCGCCACGACCCGGCCGCCCTCGACACGCAGCGAGATACCCGCCAGCGCCAGGCTCCCCGCGAAGAGGCGGGCAAGGTCGGTCGTGGCGACCGCCGGCGGGCGCGTATCGGGTGCCCCGAGGGAGCGGGGCGACACGTAAATCGTGGTCTGCGGCATGCTCGACACGGCGGGGGCGAAGGTGGCCACAGCACTATGCGGGCCGGTTCCGGAGACGTCAAATGAGACGCTCACACGTGCCAGCGAGGGACATCAACGCACCGCCGCGATATCGCGAGAAGCGCCCGATCGGCACCAGCCGCGACACCGCATCCCGCTGCTTGCGGATTGTGCCGTCCACAGCACATCAACCAGCCGCCTGGGCCGAATGGGGTTCCGATTGAGCGTGCCGGAGCCGTCGGGCCTGCCGATTCGCGGGATAGTGACTCCCAGCGGGACCACTTCGCGAGAACAGAATCAGCGCGCCTTTCCGCCCCTCTCCGCGCCTATCCGCACCCATCCGCGCCCATCCGCGCCAGTGGCGCCGCCCAGATGAACATGACCGTCGTCGTCGAGTGATGACGCGCGGTTGATCGAGCGCGGGGGGCGGTGCTAGGGTTCGCGTCCTGATGGTCGCCCGACTTCCTCAACCGTACCCCGCCGCTTCCCGGTCCCGTGCGACGCGCCGTGCGGAGGCGCAGCGCGCCGAATCCGCCGCCACCACGGCACTGAACGTGCTCGGCCAGAAGTGGGTGCTGCGGATCATTCGAGCGCTGGGCGAGCGAACCCAGCGCTTCTGCGAGCTCCAGGACGCCCTGGGTGGCGCCAATTCGGCAACGCTCAGCCAGCGGCTGAAGCTGCTCGAGGATGAGGGCATGATCGAGCGGAGAGCCATCAGCGCCGTTCCGCCGTGGGTCGAGTATTCCCTCACCGCCAAGGGCAGCGACCTGGATGCAACCATCACAGGGATCGACCGATGGGCAGAGCGATGGGCGGCCCGCCAATGAGCCATCCGGTCGCCGAGGAGCGCCCGGCTGCGCACGGCGACGCCCTCAACCTGGTGCGCGCGGCGCTTGCATCGGCCGCCGGGCCTGATACCGCCGCGCAGCGCGTGGTCGACCTCCTTCACGATCGCTTCCCGTCCTACGACTGGGTGGGCATCTATTGGGTCGACGGGAACGACCTCGTCCTCGGGCCGTGGAACGGGCCGCAGACAACGGAGCACACCAGGATCCCGATCGGAACCGGGGTGTGTGGCGCCGCCGCGGCATCCGGCCGCACCGAAATCGTCGGCGATGTCAACCAGGACCCGCGCTACCTATCCTGCTTCACGAGCACGAAGAGCGAGATCGTGGTCCCGATCTTCGACGGTGGCGCGGTCATCGGCGAGATCGACGTCGACGGGTCCGACCTCGATGCCTTCGATGAGACCGATGCCCGATTCCTCGAGGAGATCGCCGCGCTGCTCGCGCCGCTCCGGCCGCGGACATAACCGACCGATTCGCTCCCCTCCTTCGGCTGCTCGCGCGAACGACCTAGAAGAGGACCTCGAAGAGGTAGCCGATGACGTACGGGATGGCGAGAATCGCCAGGATCACCGCCAGCATGATGCCGGCGTAGAGGAAGAGCGTCAGGTCCGGCGGTCCCTCGCGCTTCGGGGGTGGGGTCAGCCGTTTCGGCAGGTGCGATGGGCGCCGCGGGCGCCGATGCTCGTACTTGTGCGGCTGCGAGAGATCGGGGAGCTTGAAGCGCGTGTCGGGCACAGGGCTACTCGTAGACCTCGGGGTTGATCGGCGTCGGCAGGCGATCACCGCGAAGCCCGGCGAGAAGGTTGTCGGCGGCCATCTCGGCCATGCGATCCCGCGTCACGCGGCTGGCGGACGCGATGTGCGGCACGACCACGCAGTTCGGCAATGCGACCAGCGGGTGGTCGGCGGCCAGCGGCTCCGGCTCCGTGACGTCGAGGCCTGCGGCGAAGATCTCGCCGTCACTGAGCGCGTTTCCGAGCGCATCCGGATCCACCACCGGGCCGCGCGAGGTATTGACCAGCACAGCGGTCGACTTCATGGCACGCAGCGCATCGGCACCGATGAGGTGGTGGGTCTCGTCGGTCAGGTTGACGTGAAGCGTGATGAAGTCGGAGTCGCGCAGCAGCTCGTCCATCTCCACCCGTCGCGCGCCGAGCTCGGCCTCCTCCTCGGGCGTCGCCGGGTGAACATCGTGGTACAGGATGCTCATGCCGAAGCCTCGTCCGCGACGTGCCATCTCGCGACCGATGCGCCCGAACCCGACGATTCCGAGCGTGGCGTTGTTGATGTCCACGCCCATGAGCAGCATCGGTCCCCAGGTCTTCCATCGGTCCTGCTTGACATACTCGACCGATTCGGGGATGCGGCGTGCGGCGGCCATGAGCAGGGCAAAGGCGAGGTCCGCGGTCGTCTCGGTCAGGACGCCCGGCGTGTTTCCGGCGGGGATGCGTCGCCGTGTGAGCGCAGGCACGTCAATGTTGTCGAAGCCGACCGCGAAGTTGCTGACCACCTTGAGCTGGGGGCCGACTGCGTCGAGCAGCTCATCGTCCACGCGATCGGTGAGGAGGGTGAGCAGGCCGTCCATCCCGGCTGCGCGGCGCAGGAGCTCTTCGCGGGAAGGGGGAAGGTCGTCGTCCCAGAGGTCCACGTCGCACGCTTCGCGGACCCGGTCCAGTCCCGCGTCGGGGATGATGCGAGTGACAAAGACACGCGGGTTCTTCACAGGCGCGATGCCGCCAGATACTCGCCCAGCGAGTGGCGGTGGCCGTCGGCGAACCCGGCTCCGCCATTCAGGAGTCTCTCACTCGCCTCGCGGGTGAGATGGCGGATCGGAGTTGACAATTGGAACGTCTCACTCACCTGGCGCGTACATAGCAGGATCACGACGTGCTGCCCTGCTCGACCAGCTCGCCGGTAAGCTCGAGCTTGGCGAGGGACTCGGCCACGAGCTCCAGCGCAAGCGCCAGGTTCTCGCGCGAGTTCGCATAGCTGAAGCGCAGGTATCCCTCGCCGTGGGCACCGAATGCCGTGCCGGCCAGGCCACAGACGCCGGCGTCATACAGGAGGTGATCGGCGAGCTTCGCGCTCGTCCGCCCGAAGCTCGACACGTTAGGGAACGCGTAGAAGGCGCCGTGCGGCATCCGACAGCTCACGCCGGGAATCGTGTTCAACCCGTCGATCATCAGCGTGCGGCGCGCGATGAACTCGGCGCGATACGCATCGGCTTCATCCTGCGGCCCGGTCAGCGCTTCGACCGCGCCGGCCTGCGCGAAGGCGTTCGTGCACGACACGCTGTTGATGACGAGGCGGCTGAACGATGGAACCAGCCATTCGGGCAGGACGCCGTAACCCAACCGCCAGCCGGTCATCGCGAAGGTCTTGCTGAATCCATCCAGGGTGATCGTGCGCCCGGCCATGCCCGGCAGTGTCGCGATCGAGAGCGCCTCCCCCTCGTACTGGAGGCGGCCGTAGATCTCATCGGCGAGAACGACCAGGTCGTGCTCCACCGCCAGTTCGGCCAAACGCCGGATGTCGTCGTGGGTCAGGATCGAGCCGGTCGGGTTATGGGGCGAATTGATGACGAGGAGGCGGGTGCGCGGGGTGATCAGGGAGGCGACCTCATCGACGTCCATGCGGAAGTCGTTCGACTCGCGCAGGGGCGCGGCCACCGGCGTGCCGCCAACGTATCGGGCCATCGATTCGTAGATGGGAAAGCCCGGGTTGGGGTAGATGACCTCGTCGCCGTCGTCGACCAGCGCGAGCATCGCGTAGAACATGATCGGCTTGGCGCCAGGGGTGACCACCACCTGCTCCGGCATCGTGTCGATCCCCTTCCAGCGCTTCACGTCGGCCACGATCGCCTCGCGCAGGGGGGCGATACCAGTGGCGGCGGTGTAGTGCGTGGCTCCGTCGTCGAGGAGTGCACGAGCCGCAGCCTCGGAGACGTGACGCGGCGTGTCGAAGTCAGGCTCGCCGATCTCGAGGTGGATGACGCTGCGCCCGGTCGCCTCGAGGTCGCGTGCGCGCGCCGCAGCCTCGAAGGCCGTCTCGGTCCCGATCCGCTCCATGCGGCTCGCAAGTCTCACTCATCGGTCCTCGTGCGGGTGGCCGTGCCAGGCTCGGGACGCCTAGTGTACCGATGAAGCGGAGTGGGGAGCGATCGATGGATCGACAGACTTACCAGCCGAAACTCCCTGTTGCGGACACTGGACCCAGGCTTGCTATACTTTCCGAAGCGAAATCCCGATCACCGAGCGCTCTCAAGCGCATATCAGGAGACCGATACGAAATGACCATTTCCGAGACTCCTCGCGAGCCGATCTCGATGACCGTCGGCGCGCCGAGCACCGAGCTGCTCGTTTCGGTCACCGAGGCTGCCGGCAAGAAGGTGCTCGAGCTGCGCTCTCGCGAAGGCAAGGCCGATGCTCGCCTGCGACTCTTCGTGAAGAGTGGCGGCTGCTCCGGCTTCAGCTACGGCCTGGCGTTCGATGAGAAGGTAAACGACGGCGACAAGGTGGAAGACCACCTTGGTGTGCCGGTCGTCATCGACCAGTTTAGCCAGCAGCACGTTGCCGGTGCCGAGATCGACTACGTCGACTCGCTCATGGGCTCCGGCTTCGCGATCAACAACCCGAACGCCGTCAGCAGCTGTGCCTGCGGCTCGTCATTCAACACCGATGGAGCACCGGCCAAGGCCGGCGGCTGCGCCCACTAGATTCCCTCCTTCGCGACGAAGCCCCGGCGTCTACCGTCGGGGATTCGTCGTGCCCCGAAATGTCGGGCCTTGAAATGACCTCGCTTGCCGTCCCACGGGCATAACGGACACGCAATCGCTGTTTTTCGTCCCACGGGTGCTCCAGCCAGGCAGGCGGCCTCCAGCCTGTCCACCGCTCTCGCCCCACGCGCGTTCAGCCGTTCATTCGCCGATACGCCCGCCCCACGGCAATCGCCGTGGTTGCCAGCGACTAACATGCTTGCGTGAGTAGCACGTTTGTCACCGCGCCAACCTCTGCCGCCGAGGATCTGCGGCGATCCTTCGCCGCGGCCTGGGGAGCGATCGGCGCCGCATGGGGCGTGGCGCCGTCGACGGCCGCGGTGCAGGGCTACTTTCTCGTATCAGACGGTCCTCTCTCCGAGCCCGAGGTCCGCCGCGCGCTCGGAATGAGCCACCGGGCCGCCAGC
>JBPCKH010000202.1:0-5089 GCA_051004475.1 Candidatus Limnocylindria bacterium
GATCACTCGGGAGGGTACGCCGCCTTCATGTCTGGGGAGCCCATCCACAACATTTGGTTATAGCTCCCAAGATCGCGCGTCGCAGGGGTCCGAATCAGCCAAAACGCAGGAACCAGATGACAGCGAAGAGCACAACGATCACCCCGAGGATCCACAGTGCGCGCAGGCCTGCCCCAGATCGCGGCGAACGCAGGGCTTGCGTGGGTGGCGATCCGCCTAGAGAAGGCGCTGGCGATCCGCTTAGACGGCGAGCGCGCGATGCGGGCGCGCTTGATGTAGTCGGCCGATGCGCCCTGGGAGTGTTCGTACCAGAGGGGCTTGTGCGGTGAGGTCCCGGTCGCAGTGGGCTCTTAGGCGGAGGTGCGGATCCTGCCAGGAGGGCCGCGGCTTCCAGTCCGGTAAGGACCTGGATCGCTGACGGATCATCGATGGCGATTTGAGGTGGAGCTGGATCACGTTTTCGGTAAACGGTCAGCAGCCCCGTGTACGCGACCCATTTCCCTCGCAGCGCGCGTACGTCCCTGGCAGGCATCTTGAGAAGCGCCTCGGCCCACAGGACGAGCGTGAAAGCTCCATGGCGCCAGTCGCCGAAGTTCACAAAGGCGTAGGGGAGGCCGTTGAAAGTATTCGAGATCCGGACGTCCGTAATTTGTCCGACGACAGTGACGACGTCTCCCTCTAGCTCAATTAGCGCAGATCGGTCGGCGGCGTCCAGCATGCGGTGCTGTTGAGCGACGACGGGTACAGGCATGGATGCCGGCCGCGCCACGGTTGTAAACGTGCCGGCCAAAAAGTCACTGAGCGTAGGGACGCTTTCAAATGTTCCCAGGGAGACAGTCTCCAGACGCTCCGCCAGAAGTCTTGCACTGGGGATTTGCTTCAATTCGGCGATTAAAGGAGATTGGGTCGGGTCAGCGAAATCCACGCTCCGGAAGAGGATGTTGTCGCCGTTATCGAAGCGGTCCCAAAGGTCAGGCCTAGCCTGTAGGGCACGAAGCGCGGTTACTATTACAATTACCGAGAACCGGTCGATTTGCGGACCGAATTGGGTCGTGCGGAGCGGGTGTTGAAATGCGACATGTCCCCGCTCAGACGCGGCGCGACCGGCGAGAGCCGGCACGAACATCCCGTCGTAGTCGACCAGTCGCAACTCTCGATCATGACCAACAATGACGTTCCCGTGCTGAATGTCGCCGTGCGCGATGCCAGCAAGTGACAGTGTCTCAGCGAGATCTGCGAGATGACGCTCGATGTCTCGGAGGACTTTCGGGGATCGGTGACTCTCGATATGCGAACCTAACTGTTCCCCCTCGACCCAGGCCATCTTTGTCAGCGGGTGTTGCCGGCCAAGCACGTTGATCCCGGTGGCTTGGTACTCAATTGGGATGAACGCCCCACGGAGCTTCGCGATTGCTGGCTGGATGGCCTTGTACCGGATTGCCTGGTCGCCCGTCGTCCGATGGAAGCAGCGGACCGCATATCGTGACGACTCGACCCCAACGTCGTAAGTAAGCGCGAAGCCCCCCGAGATGACCCGCGGGAGTCCGAGCTGGTCCGATCGAACGCGACCCTTCCGCAGCTCCGGATCAAGAAAAGCGGTTCGTGGGTGTTGTAGTGCCAGCTGATAATCAGGAAGTGTCGGGAGACTCACACTCATTCGACGCGGATGTGCAACAGAGAGAGATCGTCATTCTTTAGGGCGCCGCTGCGGCGCAACGCCGAAAGCCGAGCTCGGCGTTCCGCTGAACTTCCGTGTAAGTGGAGCGTGACGGCCGGGATCTCGTCGTCCTCGACGGTGCGGGCCACGAGCAATGCAGCGATTGCGTCCGTAGCAAGAATCAGCTCGTCGCCCGCGCGGATGGTTCCCGATGCCCGCCGGGTCCATCTGTCCAACTTGTCATTCCATTCTGCCCGCGATCCGATCAGCAATGGCCTTGATGAGAATTCCTCAGCCTTGGAAAGCGGGAATGACGTCGTGCGACCATCGCGCGTCTGGAACAGGCACGAGTCCCCCACCGCGACCGCTTCCCAAGTTCGATCGCTCCTGATGGTCAACCCGACCAACGTCGCGAACGCCCCCTGTAATGCCTTCTCAGCCACGTACCACGGCCAGTCGCGTCCTTCGAGGGCCTGTGCCCAGCGATGCTGGATCGGTTTGATTCCCGCCGCGATACTACCGTCCGACTTCCCGTGAACGTACCAGGATGCAATTGCCGATGACCACTCGCGAGAGAAGGAGCTTGCTGTCGCCCCATCTGAAACCGCGAACCGCCGCCTGGCGAGGCTAAACGCGATCGCATCTTCGTTCTCGTCCCGCCGGTTACCCGCCTTGGCCAGGGATGTCCGGCCGATCCGCAGTCGCACCTTGCGTCACCGCAGCTCGTTCGCGGGCCGTGTCCCGATAGTGAGGAATTCCGACAAGCCCACCATGTCCGCGTTGTACGAGAAGCCGCGGGACTCGCCGGACACCGTGTGGCCTCTCGCCCGAGCTGGTTCGAGCATGTGTTCAGCTAGCCTGCTCGACATTGCGTACAGCCGTCGTGCGAAGTCATCGGGGAGGTTGTCCTCAGATTGGGGGAACTCAATCTTGCGGCCCGTCAGCGAGGACACGTGCACGTTGAACATGAGCACCGAGCCGTCGCGGGTGGCGAGCGATCTCAATTCCGCTGCCGGGCCAATCGGGTCGCCGTCGGTAGCCTCCCCGTCGGTGATGTTAATGACGACGGGAGGGTAGGCGTCCGGATGAGATTCGATCCACTCCGCGAGCTCGTCTTGTGCGATCCGGATTGCCTCACACATACGCGTCGCTCCGTCGGACCGCGCCTCTAGCCAGACAGGAAAGCGCACTCCCTGCTCAACGATGCCCCCAGCTCCGTCCGGCACCTTCTGGATTCGTTCCTCTAAGCGAATCGGCGAATCCGCGATCTGGCTGATCGGTGCCAGTTTGACGTCCGGCGTGCCCAGCGCCGACCCGATCTCAGATCCGTAGCCTAGGACTGCGAGATGGAAGTAATCCCTGACGCCGTCGTTTTTCGTACACAGCAAGATGAATTCGTGCAGAAGGCGGTTTAGGGCCGTCGCTACGTAGTCGGACTTGGCCTGCTCCTCCGCTCCACCGAATGGTGCGGCCATCGAGCCGGACTGATCGACCAGAAACACAAACGCGGTCGGGTTAGCCCGGCTGATCTCTGCTTCGTACACGTTCGAGACCTCTGCGTGGATTGCCTAATCGGGGGAGTATGGCGAGGAGAGCCGACGCCCGTACGGAGTCTTGCGAGCCTCGGCGTGGCGGCAGCGAGTGCGATGCTATTCCTTCATCACAAGCGGCTTGGGCAAAGCCGCGCGAAATCGCACCAGCGGCACGTCTCGGCTGAGGGGGTCGCCGTGAAGTCTCCCGACCGGATTCGTGCGGTGCGAGCGAGGATGTCGGCGCGGGCGGCGTTGAGGTCCGCATCGGTGCGCATGGTGCTCATGCGGGTGGCCGATTCGGTGAAATAGAGGGTGACCTTCTCCGGGGTGCCGAGGCCCAAGGCGTCGCGGCAGGCGAGAGCGTAGATGGACATCTGGAGGCTCTCGGCGACGTCCTTCTGCGAGCTCATCTTGCCGGTCTTGTAGTCGATCACCTCGATGCCGCCCGACGGCAGGCGGTCGATGCGGTCGATGCTGCCGGTGATGACGACCGGCGGCGCGCCGGAGGGATCCTCGATGATGAGCTCGAACAGCAGCTCCTCAGCCTCTGCCTCGCCCAGGCCGCTGACCTCGCCGGTCCAGAAGTTCTCGAGGAGGGTCTCGACGCGTCGCTCGTAGCCCTCCTCGGTCGTCTTGTCGCCGAAGCCGGTTGGCGTCCATCGCTCGCGAAAGAGGCGGTCCAGGTCCTCTCGCGTAGGGGGGTCCTCGCCGCGGGCCAGGCGCTCCCGTCGCTCCTTCGTGAATGCCTCGAAGGCATCGTGAGCGGTGCTGCCGAAGGTGAAGGCGGCCACCGGGCGCGCGGGCGGCGGGATGCGATAGACGTAGCTAAAGGCGTAGCGCATCGGGCACGCCTCATAGGTGCTGAACGACGAGTAACTGAAGCGCTCCGGCAACGGGACGATCTCGAGCAGGTTGATGCCGGCGCCGCCGTCGAGCGCGATCTCCCGGAACGTGAGCGGGTCGAGCCCCGCGGCCCGTGCGGCATCGGCGTCCATGGCGGCACGCTCCCCCACCGCCGCGAGCTCGGTCTCGAATGCCGCCCGAGCCGCGAGGACCTCCGGGTCGGCCGTATCGGTCCCTTCCAGCAGTCCGACCAGCTCGGCAGCGCGCAGGCGCAGCGCCAGGCGCCGCTCGCGTCGACTGGGTAGGGGCATGACCCGGCGGGCCAGCGCGAGGGCGGTCTCGGTCGCATCAGTCTCGTCAGCTGTCTGTGCAGGCGTCCAGTTGTTGGCGCGGTCGATGACCTCGACCTCGGCCAGCGCGGCCTCGAGCACCTGGTTCACGAAGCGCGAGGCGCCCTTCTGGACGGTCGGCCCGCCGTGGGTGGTGAGCATGAGCGTGTCCTGCGCGCGCGTCATGGCGACGTAGAGTAGGCGCCGCTCCTCCTCCGCGTGGAGATCCTCGCCCTGGATCGACTCGCGCAGCAGCTCGGCCGGGAAGAAGCCGCTCCAGCCCTCGCGCGTCGGCCACTCGTCCTCCAGCAGCTGCGGAATGAACACGTGCTGGAACTCGAGCCCCTTGGCCTGGTACAGGGTCATGAGCCGGACGCCCTGGACGTCCTCCGACAGCTCGACGCTGGTCGGCAGCTCGCCACCGGCCTCCTGGTAGGCATTGAGATAGTCGACGAACCCGCCCAGGTGGCCGTTGGGATGAGCGCGCTGCCAATCGGCGGCGAAGCGCAGGAATGAGCCGATGTTGGCCACCGCCCGATGCGCGTCACCCGTCCCGGCCGCCAGCAGGTCGAGCACCTGGCCGCTGAGCTCCAGGAAGCGCTCGAGGATCGAGTGCGGACCGACGCGCCAGGTCTGGGCATGAAGCTCGTCGACGGCCTCCAGCATGCGACGCAGCTTGGCGCGCGTCCCGGCTTCGACGGTGGCGACCGTATCCGGGTCTTCGGGGC
>JBPCKH010000203.1:0-10832 GCA_051004475.1 Candidatus Limnocylindria bacterium
TCCGCGGCACCCGGCCTGCGCATGACGCCGAGGTGGGCGTAGCGGCCCATCATCACGACATCGGCGGCGTTGATCGGGAAGCTCCAGTCGACCGCCTCGCGCTGGGGTACGTAGGCGATCCGGTGCCGCGCCCGACGCGCCGGAACGCCGTCGATCTCCACGTTGCCGGTGGTGACAGGGGTCAGGCCCAGGATGGCGCGCAGGAGGGTGCTCTTGCCCGACCCATTCGGACCGACCACGCCCGTCAGCGATCCGCGGGGCAGGTCCAGATCGACGTCGCGCAGGACGAGTCCCTCCCCGTAGCCGGCGCTGAGGCCGCGCATCACGAGCGCAGCAGCCTGGCCCTGGATCGGGACGCCCACGGGAGTCATGCCCGATATGATACTTAGTCTCGCTTGTGATAGGGTCGCTGCATGACCGATAGCACCGCATCGCGCCTCACGGCGGCCGGCGAACGGGTGACGCAGCAGCGCCTGATCGTGGCCGATACGCTCGCGCGCGCGGGCCGGCAGTTGACCGCCGCCCAGCTTTACGATCAGGTGCGTGATCGTCAACCGTCGCTCGGTCGCGCGACGGTCTTCCGCACCGTGGAGCGGCTCGTGGAGGCCGGGGTGGCGCGCCGATTGGAGCTCGAGGGCCACGTCTACGCGTACGTTGCCTGCCAGCCCGAGCACCACCACCACCTGTCATGCACGAGCTGCGGTCGCGTGGAGGAGATCCCCGAGAGCTGGGTCAAACCGATCGCGACGCGCGCGACGGAGCGCCTCGGCTTCGAGATCGACGACGCGCGCCTCGACTTCTACGGTCGCTGCAGCGCATGCCGAGCAGGCGGATAGGTCCGTCGGGACACTTGCGCGCGGTCGCGCATCGGTGATACCGTGTCTCATATGAGATCGAGTATCACCGCCATATCACTTCTATTCATCCTGGCGCTCGTTGGTTGCGATGCTGGCGGCCAGCCCGAGGACGGCCGGCTACGCGTGGTGGCCACCACGACCCAGGTCGGGTCGGTCGCTCGCGAGATCGGCGGCGACGACATTAAGTTGACGGTCCTCCTTCAGCCCGGTGCGGAGGCGCATGACTACGAGATGACGCCGGCCGCTGCGGCGGCGGTCGAGGGCGCGGACATCATCCTGCGCAGCGGGGGCGGGCTCGAGAGCTGGTTGGACGATGCGCTCGAAACAATCGGCGCGCCCGAGGCGACGCGCGACATGAGCGATGGCGTCACGCTGCGGGAACCGGATGAGCACGGGGATGACGATGATCACGGCGACGCCGATCCTCATTACTGGCTCAGCGCGCCGAACGCGGTCATCATGGTCGAGAACGTCGAGGCCGCCCTTGCCGAGGCCGACGCCCCGAACGCATCGCAGTTCGCCGAGCGCGCGGACGGGCTGATAGAGCGTCTTGATGCGGCCGATGCCGAAGTGCGGGCATTGCTGGCCGAGATTCCAGATGACGATCGAGGCGTCGTCACCAACCACGACGCGTTGGGTTATTTCATCGATGAGTACGGGCTGCGCTTCGTGGGATCGGTCTTTCCGAATCTCGACGTGTCCGCCGAGCCGGGTCCGGGTGATCTGGCGGAGCTGGTCGAGACGATTCGCGCCGAGGGCGTGGTCGCAATCTTCAGCGAGTCGGCCGTCAGCCCCGAGCTGGCAAACACGATCGCCGCAGAGACCGACGCCGAGGTCGTCGACGAGCCGCTCTACACCGATTCACTCGGGCCCGATGGGTCGGGGGCCGACACGTTGGACGGAATGCTGCTCCACAACGCCACGGTCATCCACGGCGCGCTCATCGGCAGCTGACGCCGCTGGACGCCTCCGGCGCCGTGGCCTCGATGCAAGGGGATAGGAAGCCACGGCTGCCTCCAAGGCTCAGTGAGCCGACGCAGCCACCTGGTCGGCCCCAACGAGCTCCTCATTGGGGCCAGAGCGGTCGTTGTAGCCGCGCGGATGGCGCTCGCGCCAGGCCCAGGCGTCGGTCAGCATCTGCTCGAGCGTCGAATCTCTCGGCTGCCAGCCAAGCTCACGACGCGCGCGACGTGACGACGCTACCAGGACGGGTGGATCGCCGGTCCGGCGCTTGACCGGACGCGCCGGGATGGAGCGGCCAGTGACCCTGCGCGCCGCCTCCACGACCTCGCGCACGCTGAATCCGGCGGCTGATCCAAGGTTGTAGATCTCGAAAGACGGGTCTCCCTCGCCGGTCGCCTCGAGGGCGAGAAGGTGTGCATTGCCGATGTCCCTGACGTGCAGGAAGTCGCGGATGCAAGTCCCGTCCGGCGTCGAATAATCCTGGCCGTGGATCTGCACGTGCGTCGCCACGCCGGCCGCGACGCGGAGGACCAAGGGCATCAGGTGCGTTTCCGGCTCATGGTCCTCGCCGTTGAGGATGGTGGCACCGGCAACGTTGAAGTAGCGCAGGCTGATGGCACGGAAGTCGTGGGCGGCGCAGAACCAGCGCATGGCACCCTCGAACGCCAGCTTCGTCTCGCCGTATGGGTTGATCGGCTGGGTGCGATCGGCCTCAGCGATCGGGACCCTGCGCGGCTCGCCGTAGACGGCAGCCGTCGAGCTGAAGACGAGTCGCGTCACGCCGCTGCGCTTCATCGCGTCAAGAAGCGTCACACCGCCGCCAACGTTGGTGCGGTAGTAGATGCCGGGGTCCACCATCGACTCGCCGACGAGTGAGCGAGCGGCGCAATGGAGCACGGCGTCGACGCCGTCGGACAGCAGCCCTTCCAGTCGGGCGCCATCCTGGATGTCACCAATCTCAAGCCGGGCGCCAGCGGGCACCGATGCGCCGTGCCCGCTCGACAGGTTGTCGTAAACGACCACCTGGTGACCAGCTTCGAGGAACCGCTCCACGCTGGTGGAACCCACGTATCCGGCACCACCCACCACGAACAGCTTCAATCCACGTTCCTCCAGGCCCTAGCTCGCCGAGCCCGCGGGCTGTGCGGCCTCGGTCATCTGGCGCGCGAGACCGAGCGTAAGGTGGGCCGAGACACGCGTGGCGCCTGCTGCCGCTGCATCCGCCATCAGGTCCGCGCTGCGGAACCGGCCGCAGGCCTTGATCCCGATGCGTGGCCCGACGCTGTCGCGCAGCAGGCGCGTCCTGGCAACGGTGCCTCGTGCGGTCGCGCCCCCCGGGCTGGTGACCAGGTGGTCCGCCCCGGCCCGCTCAGCAAGGCGGCAGGCGCGCCGCACGAGCTCCTCGCTCATCGGTTCGGCCTCGATGATGACTCCCACGGCCGCCAGCGCGGAGTGCGCCATGTCGATCACGGCCAGCATGTCGTTGAAGACGGTCTCGTCGTCGCCCGAGGCCAACGCTCCGCCGTTCAGCACGAAATCAATCTGGGTGGCCCCCTGCTCGAGCGCCTTCGAGGCCTCGAACGCCTTCACGCTCAGAATCTGGCCGCCGTGCGGAAAGCCGACCACCGTACCGAGCGCCACCCGGGAGCGGCCGAGAAGGCGCTTGGCAGCTTTGACGAGCCATGGGTTGACGCGCAACGCGGCAAGGTCGTGCTGCACGGCCAGGGTCACGGCCGCTTCGAGGTCGGCGAGTGACGCGTTTGGCTGGGTCAGGCGGTGCTCGAGCCGGACGGCCCGACGCACGCTGGCGGTCAGCGGTGCACGGTCCCTCCGCTCGGTGAGCAGCGTTCGATCAGGCATTCCGGACCTTTGGGTCTGGGCGGCCGATTGTAGCAGTGTCGGTCCCGATGTCAGTCATTCGGATCGCCCGCGGTGCGTTTGGTCACCGCCTTGGCGTCGAGGGAGCGGGCGTGCTCCAGGAGCGGCTCGCGCCGGTTGCGCGAGGGGTCGTCCAGCACCGCCTCAGTGAGCCCGTCGAGGATGCGGCCGATGCGCGGCCCGGGGGCGATGCCGAGCTCGCGGCAAAGGTCGTTTCCATCGATCGCCAGGCGGTTCCGTCGCAGCAGATCGGGAGATGCCGCAAGTTCACCGGCGATGCGCCGCTCCAGCTCCGCCTGACGCTCCTCGCCCGCGTCTCCAATGCCGGATGCGGCATCGTCCGCGTGGCGCAGGGCGAAGAGGAGCGGCATCCGGGTCTCGCCGACGCGACGAATGAATCGTCGCACGGCCGCATCGGTCCATGAGTCGTCGTAGGCGTACATATGGTGACCAATAGCGTCCACCACGTCGCTGGTCGTGGTCATCGGCACGCGGAGCCGATGCAGGACGTCGCGGGCAAGGTCCGCGCCGATGCGATCGTGCCCGATGAAGTGACCATCGGCCAGGGTCGTCGCCTTCCCGATGTCGTGCAGCAGGGCCGCCAGGCGAACGGTCGGGGCGCCGGCCGGCGCGGCGTCGACAGCTGCCAGGGTGTGGTCGAGTGCATCACCCCGGAGCGCCTTGACCTGTGGCACGCCGCGGAGCGCCGCGAGCTCGGGAATGAGCATCGGCAGGAGCTCGAGACGCTCGAGCAGTCGCATGGCACGCGACGGCACCGCATCGGCGAGCATGCGCATCAGCTCGTTGCGGACGCGCTCGGCCGAGACGGACGTGACGGTGAGTGCCAACTCGCGAATGGCCACCGCGGTCGCCGGCTCGATATCCAGCTCGAAGCGGCCGGCAAACCGCGCCGCGCGGACGAGCCGCAGCGCATCCTCGCCGAATCGTTCGGCCGGGTCGCCGACCGTGCGCAGAAGGCCGGCCGCGAGATCGCGCATGCCTCCATGCGGGTCGAGCACTCGGCCATGCCCGGTCGTTAGATCGTCCGGGATCCAGGCCATCGCGTTGATGGTGAAGTCGCGGCGCGCAAGGTCATCGGTGAGGCTCGCGCCGAACGAGACGTTGTCAGGGCGACGCCGATCACGGTAGCCGCCCTCGGTCCGATACGAGGTGACCTCTATCATCGGGTGCCCGACGATGGTCACCGTCCCGAATCGGTTCTCCCAGGTCGCCTCGGCGAAGAGCGCCGCGACCTCCTCGGGCCGGGCCGAGGTGGCCACATCCCAATCCTTCGATCGGAAGGCCGGCCCCTCACGCAGCCGATCGCGAACGACGCCCCCCACAAGGGACGCGTGATGACCAGCCTCATCGAGGGTTCGCAGGACGCGGACGAGCCGCTCGGACAGATCGTCGTACGTCAGCTCGTCGTCGAAGGGCACCGCCGGGGGCCTCAGCCGGCGAGATGCGAGGCGCGGATCGGCTCCAGGAAGAGATAGCTGCGCCAGGCGTCGTTCTGCTCATCGGCGAGGTACGTGCCGAACAGGTATCGCAGGTCGGCGCGAGGAGCCCGAGGTTCCCGCATCAGCCGCATCCGTGCCTCCGCCACCGTCTTCCCGCCCTTGCGGTGATTACACGCCCGACAGGCCGCAACCAGGTTGTCCCACTCATGGCGCCCGCCGCGATGCTTCGGCATCACGTGGTCGATGGTCAGATCGCGGCTGATGGATCCGCAGTACTGGCACGTGTGCCGGTCGCGACTGAACACCTCGCGGCGGCTCAGCTTGACGCGCGGCTGAGGGCGCCTGACGTGATACTGGAGGCGGATGACCGACGGCGCCGGGATGGCGATGGTCGGCGTGTGGATGACCTGGTGATTGCGAGCCAGCAGTTCCGCCTTCTCTGCTCCGAGCAGCCGGAAGGCGCGCCTGATATCGCAGACGTTGAGCGGTTCGTAGTTCTGGTTCAGGACCAGTACAGGTGCATTGATCATCATGCGCGGGCCTTCCTGAGCGGATGATACCAACCGACGCGCATCTCGCCATCAGTGCCGCCTCAGCGCTCGGTTGTCGCCGCACGGGCACAACGGACAATGAGTGTCCGTATGTGCGTCCCACGGGTGGTTCAGCCAGGCAGCGAGCCAGTTGCTTGGCCACAGCTGCCGCCACGCACGTTCGGACACTCAGTCGCCGATGCGCCCGCCCCACGGCAAGCGGCAGCTTTCAGGCTGCGTAGCGGCCTCGGGCGTTCCTCCAGCAGGGTAATGACCCACGAGCGGCCAATCTCGCAAGACGGATGCACGCTTCTCGCGGAATCGTCGCCTGTGGGAACATTGCCGGGCTGGCAAGCGACGTCGGTCCATCCGCTGAGCGTGGATCGGGCCCAGCTCTCCTCCTCCGGCCGGGTAATGATCCAGCAGCGGGTCATCTCGCGAGACCGCGCACTCGGCCCAAGCGAGCTCGTGCCATGTGGGCGTTTTCGGGCGCCCAGAGTAGAATGGATGGCCGAATCCGAACGGCGCGCGGCGCCAACATCGGCGCAGTGCAGAAAGAATGAAATGACAACGATCGAACGATCAACCTGGGCCACGAAAGTCGGCCTGGCACGGATGCTGGCGGGCGGCGTGATCATGGACGTCGTGACCGCCGACCAGGCGCGCGTTGCCGAGGTGGCCGGGGCGGTGGCCGTGATGGCCCTCGAGCGCGTCCCGTCCGACATCCGCAAGTTCGGTGGCGTGGCCCGCATGAGCGACCCGAAGCTGATCAAGGAGATCAAGCAGGCGGTCAGCATCCCGGTCATGGCCAAGTGCCGCATCGGCCATTTCGCAGAGGCCCAGATCCTCGAGGCGCTCGAGGTCGACTACATCGACGAGTCGGAGGTGCTCACCCCTGCGGACGAGGAGCACCACATCGACAAGCATGCCTTCAAGATCCCCTTCGTGTGTGGCTGCCGTGACCTGGGAGAGGCGCTCAGGCGCATCGGCGAGGGTGCGGCAATGATCCGGACGAAGGGCGAGGCGGGTACGGGCGACATCGTTGAGGCCGTGCGCCATATGCGCGCCGTCCAGAAGGGAATTCGCCAACTGCAGAGCATGCGTGGCGACGAGCTCTTCGCGGCGGCAAAGGAGCTGCGCGCGCCCTACGACATCGTCAAGCAGACCGCCAAGCTCGGGGAGCTGCCGGTCGCTAATTTCAGCGCCGGCGGGGTCGCGACGCCCGCGGACGCAAGCCTGATGCGGCAGCTCGGTGCTCAGGCGGTGTTTGTCGGCTCCGGCATCTTCAAGAGCGAGAACCCGGAACGGTACGCTCGGGCCATCGTGAAGGCGGTCACCCACTTCGACAATCCCGACATCCTGGCTGAAGTGAGCGCCGGCCTGGGTGAGCCGATGCGCGGCACCTCAGTCGGCGAGATCCCGCCCGAGGAGCGCCTGGCGGTCCGCGGCTGGTAGTGCCGGCATGACCACCGAGACACAGCGACCACGGGTCGGTGTGCTGGCCGTGCAGGGGGCCGTCCGCGAGCACATGGCAGCGATCCTCGATGTCGGCGCCGAGCCGATCGAGGTGCGACTGCCGCGCGACCTGGTCGGACTGGACGCGCTCATCCTGCCGGGCGGCGAGTCAACCACGCAGCGCCGCCTCATCGATGCCTATGGACTGCGCGAGCCGATCCTTTCGTTGGCGCGTGCCGGTGCGCCGATGCTCGGCACCTGCGCGGGCATGATCCTGCTGGCCGACCGCATCGCCGATGGCGACGAGCCGGTCTTCCCCCTGCTCGATCTCGAGGTGCGTCGTAACGGGTACGGGCGCCAGCTCGATTCCTTCGAGGCCGACCTGGACGTCGCCGCCCTCGGCGAGAGGCCGTTCCATGGCGTCTTCATCCGCGCACCGCTCGTGACCGTGGTCGGCCCAATGGCGGAAGTGATGGCCCGCGATCCGGACGGCGTTCCGGTGGCCGTGCGGCAGGGTCGCGTACTGGCAACCGCCTTTCATCCGGAGCTGACCGGCGACCGGCGCCTGCATCGGCTGCTCATGACGATGATCGACCAGGTGGCGGGGAGAACGGCGTGATCGAGGTCGAGCGCACCATTCGCGCGGCGCGCCTCACCGACCGCCAGGCGCTGACCGAGCTCTCCCGTCGCGTCCACTCCGCAAACGACGCCCATCGCCGCAGCCTGGGGGTTCCGGCACCGAGCGTCGAGTCGCCGCGCGTCAGCCTCTCGACGCTCATGCCCTCGTGGCTGCCGCTCCGCGCGCCATCCGTCCACCTCGTGGCCGAGATGGACGGTGAGCTGGTCGGCAGTTGTCGCGCCATCGAGGAGCCACACCGCGACGACTGGGTCATCACCGAGCTCGACGCCGATGACGGGCCGATGGCGGCCGAAATTCGCTTCGACCTTCTCGACGCCATCGTGGAGGAGGGCGCGCGGCATGAGGTGGCTCGCTTCCACGCCGCGTGCGCCGACGTGCGGGAGAACCTGGCGCTGTTCGGCCAGGCCGGTTTCATGGCGTACGCCCAGGAAGAGATCTGGTGGCGCCCGCCCGAGCCGGCCCGCAACGCGCGATCGTGGCTTCGGTCGCTCGTGGTCCGCGCCGGCAATGACGGGCACGGGCCGGACGACGGCCTGGAGCTCCAGCCAGCCGGAGCGCCGGACGCATGGCATCTGTTCGACCTGTGGAGTCACGCGACACCGCCCACGATTGCGCGCATCGAGGGATACGGCGCAGCCGATTGGGAGTCGGCCGGCGACGAGGCCATCGTCCCTCGTTCGGCGCTCAACCCGATCCTGCACTTCAGCCAGTCCGACGCCTGGGTCCTGCTGGCTGAGCAGCGGGCCGGCGGGTTCGCCCAACACGGCGTGTGCCGATCGGGGCCACACTATCTGCGCTTCCTCATCCGCGAGGGAGCAGACGGGGCGCGTTTCCTGCGTGCGGTGCTCACGCGCATCGGCACCGAGGCGATCTCTGCAGGGATCGTCGCTCCGGTGCGAACATACGAGTCGACGGGGTTGCGCGCCGCACAGGACGCCGGTTTCGAGCCGATCGGACGGGTCACCCTCCTGGTACGAGAGGTGCGGGCGCAGGTCCGTCAGCCGGCGATGGTTCCGGCGACCAGGTGACAAGCGAAGGGGAGGCGAGACGAGACGTGGCACGCCGCGAGACGACGGACGACCTCGATGCCCTGATGGAGTCGCTCCCGCCCGAAATCTGCGATCGGCTGCGGGGCCTGGCCAACCGGACCGACCTGCTCGAAGTGGTGATGGACCTGGGTCGCCGGCCGCAGGCTCGTTTCACGACGGGCGAACAGGACCTGCTCGACCGCGAGATCACCGAGGCCGATATCGCGCACGTCATCGACCACATCGGCGTCTTCGGCGATGACAACCGGGCCGGCATCGAGCGCACCCTGCACCGGATCAGCGCGATTCGGAACCGAGCGGGGAAGGTGGTCGGCCTGACCTGCCGCATCGGACGCGCGGTGTTCGGCACGATCGACATCATCCGCGACATCACCGAGACCGGGCAGTCGCTCCTGATCCTCGAGTGGCCCGGTGTCGGCAAGGCGAACATGCTGCGCGAGGTGGCGCGCGTCCTGGCCGACGACCTCGGCAAGCGGGTGATCGTGGTCGACACGTCGAACGAGATCGCCGGAGACGGCGATATCCCGCATCCCGGCATCGGCGAGGCTCGACGGATGCAGGTGCGCACCCCGACCGAACAGCACTCGGTGATGATCGAGGCGGTCGAGAACCACATGCCCGAGGTCATCGTGATCGACGAGATCGGGACCGAGCTCGAGGCGGTGGCCGCGCGAACCATCGCCGAGCGCGGCGTTCAGCTGGTCGGGACCGCGCACGGCAACACCCTGGACAACCTCATGCTGAACCCCACGCTGTCCGATCTGGTGGGCGGCATCCAGCCGGTTACCCTCGGCGACGAGGAGGCGCGCCGGCGCGGGACGCAGAAGACGGTCCTGGAGCGCAAGGCGCCGCCGACCTTCGACGTGCTGATCGAGACCGTCGAGCGCGACAACGTCATCGTCCATCGCAACGTTGCCGAGACGGTGGATGCCATCCTGCGTGGCCACATGGTACCGCCCGAGTCGCGCTATCGGGATGCGACCGGCGAGCTCAAGGCGATGACGAAGTACGACTACCGCATCACCGAAACGCCAGCGGGGAGCCCGACCTTCGCACCGCTAGAGCCGACCGGCGGCTTTGGCGCATTCGGGCGTGGTGGACGCGGCGGCGGTTCCGGCGGTGGCGGCCGATACGAGCGCGGTGGCCTGAGGCCGCTGCCCGGCGGGGCGGACGGAAGCCGCGGCCAGCGGACGCTGCCTGGCGAGCGAATCAGCGGGAGCACGCCGGCCGCAGCGCCCCCCACAACCGACGCACGGCGTGAGCTCGAGCAGGCACTGTCGGAGATGGACGCCACCGCGTCGCTCGATCGGCCGATCGGCGCGCAGCGGCCGGCTCCGGATCGTGCCCGTTCGCATCGGCCCATGAGCGTGTTCGCGTTCGGCGTCAGCCGCAAACGCCTGGAGCAGGCCGTGCGTGAGTTCGGGGTGCCGGTCACGGTTGCCCGTGAGCTGGACGAGGCAGATGCCGTTGTTACGCTGCGCAACTACTACCGTCGCAAGCCGGCCGCGCTGCGCGACGCCGAGTCGCACGGCGTCCCGATCTACGTCCTCGAGACGAACACGATGCAGCAGATGGAGAATATGCTTGCGTCGCTGTTCGATCTCGAGTCCGATCCACAGGAGGCGGCGCTCCGCGAAACGTCCGAGGCGATCGGCCTGGTCCAGGCCTCCGGACGGCCGGTGGAGCTGGCTCCGCAGAATGCGTACGTGCGCCGGCTCCAGCACCAGATGGCGGAGAAGAACGCGCTCATGTCGCGCTCGCGCGGATCCGAGCCAAACCGGCGCGTCGAGCTCATCCCCGAGGAAGGGCAGAGCTGGCGATGAGCGGTCGCGGTGGTCGAATCGTGCTGGTGGTCATCCTGGCGATCGTGATGCTCGCGCTCGTGGCGACCAGCGTGCTGCCTCCCGCGTGACGGAACGCGGCCGCTTCATCACGCTGGAGGGTCCAGAGGGCAGCGGCAAGACGACGGCCGCCCGACACCTGGCCGACTGGCTTCGGGA
>JBPCKH010000204.1:0-6614 GCA_051004475.1 Candidatus Limnocylindria bacterium
AGCCCCCTCTGCTCCGCGATCAGGACCACGACCTGCCGCAGCGTCGCCGTAGAGGGTACGAGTGGAAGCGGAGATTTCACCATCACGTCGGACACGCGCGTGAGCAGTCGCCGGCCGAGCGATCCACCGGGATGCAGCCGGGCGAAATCCGCGGGGGCGAATCCCTTCTCCTCGAGCAGTGCGATGGCCAGGGCGTCCCCAAGCGCCAGCGCGGCGGTGGTGCTGGTCGTCGGCGCGAGGTCGTGCGGGCAGGCCTCCTTCTCGACCGTGGCATCGAGCGCCACGTCCGCATGGCGGGAGAGCGCCGAGCCTTTGGCGCCGGTGATGGCGATCGTCGGCACCCCGAACCGCTTGAGCTGGTCCACGAGCGCAACCAGCTCATCGGACTCACCGCTGCGGGAGATCAGGATCCCCACATCGGAGCTTCCGACGATTCCAAGATCCCCGTGCGCGCTCTCGGAGGGATGAAGAAAGGTCGCCGGTGTTCCGGTAGAGGTGAGAGTCGCCGCGATCTTGCGTCCGATCAGCCCGGATTTGCCCACACCCGAGACGATGACGCGCCCCTGGCAGCCAGCCAGCATTCGGACCGCGCTCGCGAAGCTGCCGTCCAGCCTTCGCTCCGCGCCCGTTACGGCCTCGGCTTCCATGCGGAGCACGTTGCGTCCGCGTTCCAGGATCTCTTCGTCCGATGACCGGCCAGTCATGCGGTCGTCCGCAATTGCTCGCGCGACCGCTCTTCGACATACCGCTCTACGGCGGAGCTCCATTCGCCCCGTGCCTTGAGCAGCTGCTCGACGAACTCCCGGACAGCGCCATGCCCGCCTTGGCGCTTCAGCACGAGGTCGCATTCGTCCTGCACTTCCTCTACGGCATTCCCCACCGCAACGGGAAGACCGACCATCCGGAGAATTCCCAGGTCCGGCAAGTCGTCGCCTACGAACGCGGCGTGGGCCGCGGAAATCCCACGTCGCTTGAGAAGCTTCACAAACGCCGGGAGCTTGCGTGCTTCCCTGTCCTGTAGGCAGTCGTCGATGCCCAGCTCGGCCGCCCGCAACCGCACGCTCTCCGATTCCCTGCCGGTGATGATGGCGGTGCGAATTCCCGACCGTTGCAGAAGGTGGATACCCAGGCCGTCCTGGATGTCGTAGCGCTTGAACTCCACGCGCGCATTGCCAGCGACGCCCAGAAAGATCCCGCCTTCCGTGAGAACACCGTCCACGTCGAACGCCACGAGCTTGATGCGGGCGGCGAGCTTGCGAGAGAGACCCATGTCAGACTCGCGCGCGGGTCCAGAGGTCGACGGCCTGCGCGAGCAGGTGATCGAGCTGCGTGAGCGGGATCATGTTGGGTCCGTCGCTCGGCGCGGCATCGGGGTCCGGATGGGCCTCGAGGAAAAGCCCGTCCGCGCCCGCCGACACTGCCGCGCGCGTCAGGACCGGGATGAACTCGCGAGCTCCCCCGCTGCTTCCCCGCGTGCCCTGTCCCGGTCGCTGCACGCTGTGCGTCGCGTCGAAGATCACAGGCGCCCTGCACGCCGCCCGCAGGCGAACGAAGCTGCGCATGTCGACGACGAGATCTCCATATCCGAAGAACGTCCCGCGCGCGGTCACGGCGACCTCTCCCGTGCCCTGCGCGGAGCGGACTTTCGCGACCGCGCCGGTCATGGCTTCGGGCTGCATCCACTGCCCTTTCTTTACGTTCACCGGGCGCCCCGTGCGGCCCGCCGCGACCAGGAGATCCGTCTGCCGGCAGAGGAAGGCCGGGATCTGAAGTGCGTCGGCGACCTCGGCGACGACCGCGCATTGCTCGGGGAGATGCACGTCCGTAAGAACCCGCAGGCCGGTCTCGCGCTTGATCCTCAGCAATGCAGACAACCCTTCGTCCAAACCTGGTCCTCTAGCAGCGTCGAGATTGGACCTGTTGGCTTTGTCGAAGCTCGCCTTGAACACCACGCCGCCCGGGATTCGTTCCGCGATCCGCGCGAGCTTTTCCGCTACACGGAGATTCAGGTCGTCGCCCTCGAGGACGCACGGCCCGGCAATGAGAAAGAGTCTGTCCGCCGGGAACAACTCGATGCGCGCCGCAGCGGGCGCGACGACCGCCATGCTTACCTGGCGCCCGAGCTGACCATCACCGGAGTATCCCCGCGCGCCTTGGCCGAGCCTTTCTTGGCTGCGCCTTCGCCGCGCGCTTTCTTGTGGGCCAGCGCGGCGCCGATAAAGCTGGCGAACAGTGGATGGGGACGCGTGGGGCGCGACTTGAGCTCCGGGTGAAACTGGCATCCCACGAACCACGGATGCTCTGGAAGCTCGACAATTTCGACCAGCGATTCGTCGGGCGATAGCCCGCTCAGCACGAGACCATTCTTGACGAAGTCCTCCCTGTACTTGTTGGAGACCTCGTACCGATGGCGGTGGCGCTCGCTGATCTGCGCCTCGCCGTATATCCCGGCGACGCGCGAGCCTGGGGCCAGCTTGCACGGGTAGGCACCGAGGCGCATGGTGCCGCCCATGTCGGTCACGTGCTGCTGCGACTCCATCAGTGAGATGACCGGGTCGGGACACTCGGGCGCGAACTCGCTCGAGTCGCTGTCCTTTAGCCCCATAACGTGGCGCGCAAACTCGATGATCGCGGTTTGCATGCCCAGGCATATGCCGAAGAACGGGATCCCTCCTTCCCGCGCGTGACGGACGGCGGCGACCATCCCGCCCACGCCGCGAACCCCGAATCCACCGGGAACGAGCATGCCGTCGTAATCGCCCAGCACCTCCGCGGTGCGCTCCGCCGAAGTGAACATGTCGCTGGAGACCCAGGAGACATCGACGCCCGCGTTGTTCGCGATGCCGCCGTGGCTGAGTGCTTCCGCGACGCTCTTGTAGCTGTCTGCCAGCTGCGTGTACTTCCCGACCACGGCGATCTTGACGCGCTCCTTCGGGTGCTTGATGCGCTGGACCATCTCCCGCCATTTCGTAAGGTCCGGTGAGCGCTTGCCGAGGATGCCGAGACGAAGCATGACGCGCTCATCCAGGCCCTGCTCGTGGAATCGGAGCGGGATCTCGTAGATGGACGGGACGTCCCGGGCCTCGATTACGGCGCCTTCGTCGACGTTGCAGAACAGCGAGATCTTGCGCTTTACTTCTTCCGAGAGCGCGCGATCCGTCCGGCAGATCAGCACGTCCGGCTGGATTCCGATTTCCATCAGATCGCGCACCGAGTGCTGCGTCGGCTTCGTTTTGACTTCGCCCGCGGCGCTGATGAACGGAACGAGGGTGAGGTGGATGAACAGCGCGTTCTCCCGGCCGATCTCCTGCCGGAATTGTCTGATCGATTCGAGGAAAGGGAGCGACTCGATGTCACCGACGGTTCCGCCGATCTCGACGAGCACGACGTCGTTGTCCTGCGCCACCCGCTTCATGGCTGACTTTATCTCGTCGGTTATGTGCGGAATCACCTGCACGGTGGAGCCGAGGTATTCGCCCCGTCGCTCCTTGGTGATCACGTTCAGGTAGATGCGGCCCGTGGTGACGTTGTTGTCCTGCGAAACCGGGCGGTCGATGAACCGCTCGTAGTGGCCAAGGTCCAGATCGGTCTCGGCGCCATCGTCGGTGACGTACACCTCGCCGTGCTGGAACGGCGACATCGTGCCGGGGTCGACGTTGAGGTACGGATCGACCTTCATGATCGTGACCTTGAGGCCGCGCTCCACGAGGAGTCGTCCGAGCGAGGCCGCCGCGATCCCCTTGCCGAGCGAAGAAACCACCCCGCCGGTCACGAACACGTATCTGGTCTGCTGCTGTCGCGGAGCGGCCATTGGTTATCTCGCTGAGATCTCTGCCCAGCGTGCGTTCGCGTCCGCCAGGTCGTCTTCCGTATCTATTCCCGCGTACGCCGGTCCGTCCGTGATCGCCACGCCAAATGTTATTCCCGCTGCGAGCGGCCGAAGCTGCTCCAGCCGCTCGATTTTCTCGAGCGGATGCGGTGGCAGAGCGACCCACTTTTCGAGCGCGGCCCTCGTGTACACGTACACTCCGAGGTGCTGGAGCGTTCGGCCGTCGAGCATCGCCTCGTCCTTGCGGTCGCGAAGGTACGGAATGGGCGCCCGCGAGAAGTAGAGCGCGCGTCCGTCATCTCCCACGACGACTTTCACGATGCCGGGGTCATCGAAGATCCAGCTGCGCGCGCGGGCCGCCGCGGTACCGACGTCGAACGATTGCGAGGTGACCATCTCCTTCGCGGCGCATACGGCGGATGCGTCCATGAATGGCTCGTCGCCCTGCACGTTGACAAACACGTCGAAGTCGGAGAACTCGGGCTTGCGCGCGACTTCCGCGACCCGGTCGGTTCCTGAATCGCAGGTCTTCGAAGTCATCACGACCTCCGCGCCGGCTTCGTCGGCTGCCTTTCGCACGGATTCGTGATCGGTCGCGACGACGCAGGCATCGCCCAGGTCCATCGCCTTGACGCGCTCCCAGACCCGGACGATAAGGGGCCGGCCAGCGAGATCTCTAAGCGGCTTTTGGGGGAGGCGGACGGCGCCGAGGCGGGCGGGAATTACTACGAGGGTCCTCATGCGTGAACGGCCCCGCAGGCTGATTTAGTCACGCTCCGCAATATAGTCGCGGATACAAGGGCCCGATACGACAAGGTCAACCGCGAACAACGGGGATGGGTAAACGGTCGTTGGTTTTGGTTTTGGTTAACGACAGGTGTACGGTCGAGGGTGTCAGGTAGTTGGTACTAATAACCAGTTACCCGCTACCAGTGACCCATTACCAGTCCGTTAACCATCACCAACACCTACGACCGTTTACCCATCCCTACTGTTTGTTTATCCGATCGACCGGCTACTGCCCAAACGAAACCCCCCAACTGATCTTCGACTCCCCCGACGCCGGGTCCACGAGATACTCGACTCCGAGCAACGGGAACCCGATCCGTACCCCGACGTTTTGCACGAAATCGGGGGGCTCGCTTATCCCCGCGCTTCCGGTGATGAAGCGGAGCCGGACTTCCGGGGACCCGACGAACTTGAACGAGAAGCGCTGGATCGGGATGACGTAGGCCGCGTCCAGGAAGAACAGCTGGTCGCCCCTCATCTCGAGAAGATCAAGAGTCGGGATCGTCCTCGATCCGCCGAGGTACGCGTACCGCTGCGGTGGGGGCGTGTCCCCCGACGTGAAGACAGCGTGCGATTTGAGCTCGAGGCGTTGCGATCCGAAGGTCGGGAATGCGGCCCGTCCGTTCAGCGTCGTCTGGGTGAAACGAAACTCGTCGCCGATGGATGACGGCAGAGCGGTGAGAACGTGCTCCACGCGCGCGCTGAGACTCGAGGTAAAGTCGCCCGAGCTCCAGCCGCCGTCGAATCCGGTCAGAAGCGAAGCGATGTGGCCCGGCCTGATCCCCGGGTTAGGGCGATAGATGCCTTGGTCGTCCTTGCCAAAGATGCTGAACACACTGGTGTCGGGCCCGAGAGAACCGCCGGTGGACCATGCATTCTCGAACAACCCGCCGATGAGCGGCGCCACGGTGAATCCGCCGAACGCAAAGTCAACGCTTCCCTTGGCCTCGATCCTGTCGGCCCGGAAGTAATTCCGCGTGTCCGTTCCGAAAACGAGCGTGGTCAGTGAGTTCACCAGATCGCCGCGTATCCAGCGATCGTTAGAGAACGTGCTGCGGCGCGCGTCGATGTCGAACTCCAGACGGCCGAAGTCAGCCTGGATATCAAGCCCCGGATCCAGGTTCCCGAGGTGTGAGCGGTATGTAATTGTCGGGTTGATGATGAAGCGTCCTTCGCCCAGGGTCACGATCGGGCCGAACGGCAGCACCACTCCGTCGACGCGATTGTAGCTCGGAATTCGGAGCCCGACTCTCAGCGGCCACGTCAGAATCGACTGGTCCGGATCTACCCTGAGCGAGCGGTAAGAAAGCCTGTACGCTCCCGTCCCCGCGTCAGGATCGAGGTCATACGTCGCATCCCGGAAGCTCAAGCGCCCACCTCTGACCGAGGCCAGCGTGGAGTTGTACGCACCACCGCCGATGGCGATAGCCCGTCCCTGGACGTCGCCGCCCGGGTGCATGAACAGATCGCCACCGATCACGATGACGTCTCCCCGGACGGTGCTGGCCACGGTGACCCGTGGCGCCAGCACGATGACGGTTTCGTTGTAAACGGTGTCGCGCTGCAGCGAGACCGGCTCCTGCGAATAAAGCACGACATGCGGACCAGCGTTGGCTGCCTCGATGATGCGTCCCGGCTCGCCCGGGCCAGCGTCGCGCAGCACGATCTGTGCGGACGCAGAACCGGCTGCAAGCAGAAGGCCCAACAGGCCCGCAATGACTCTCATACCGCGATCCTCAGAAAGTTTGCCAGCAGCGCCTTGCCGTCGGGCGTCATGATGGACTCTGGATGAAACTGCACGCCCCAGATTGGATGACTCTTGTGCCGCATCGCGTGAATCTCGGACGGGTTGTCGAGCGCGGTCGCCAGGACCTGGAGCTCGTCGGGTAAACTACCTGGCTCGACGACCAGCGAGTGATATCGCATCACTTCCATGGGATTCGGTAGCCCGGCGAACAGGCCGGAGCCGTCGTGCTCGATGCGCGAGGTCTTTCCG
>JBPCKH010000205.1:0-6678 GCA_051004475.1 Candidatus Limnocylindria bacterium
GAGCAGCATGCCGTTTTCTGGGCTGATGAGTACGTCGCCGCGCGCCGGGCTGAGTGCAATCGGCCGCCGTTCCGTCCCGACACCGGAGGCGACCACGCCGATGTGGACGCCGATCGGCATGAAGGGGAGGGCAGCCCGAAGGACGAAGGCGCCGTCACGAATCGCGTACTTGCGGACGGTGTGCGAGATGTCGACGATCTGCGCATCGCGGCAGATGCTGAGCATGACGCCGCGGCACGTCGCCGCCGCACCGTCCAATCCGAAGTCGGTCAGGAACCCAATCACGGGGCGTTCTGTCGCCGTCATCCTCGGATGGTAGACTTGATCCTCGACCTCTCGAGGCGAATCGACATGAGGCCGCCGCCCGGTGCGATTCCCGCGATGCACCGAGGGTCATGCAGCACGAAACGGACGGCCATGCGCTCTCTACGTACATGGGGCCTCAATGGACCGCGGGAATCGCGCGCCGGCACACGCTCACGCGACATCCCCTCGATGCATCGAGGCGGGTGATCAGGTCAGCGTGACGATCTCGCGGTGCTTCGGGATGACCGCGTTCATGCCGAGGTCAGTTCGGATGCGACCGGCGAAGGCCTCGGCGGCATCGGGGTCGCAGTGGACGATGAAGATGGTCTTTGGCTTGCCGTTGGCGGCAAAGTGGCCCAACCACGCCTCGAGCTCGTGCTGGTCGGCGTGTGCGCTGAAGCCCGAGATGGAGCGCACCCGGCAGCGCACGTCGATCTCCTGCCCGTCGATCCGTGCCGTCTTCCCGCCGTCCTGGAGGCGGCGTCCCAGCGTGCCCTCGCCCTGGTAGCCGATGAACAGGAGTGTGCACTTCGGATCGGGCAGGAAGTCCTTGAGGTGGTGCATGATCCGGCCGCCGGTCAGCATCCCGGAGGCAGCGACCACCATGATCGGGCGCTTCGCAGTGCGGATGGCCTTCGACTCGTCGACAGAATCGGTGAACTGCTGGCCGGGGTATTTCAGCGGCGAGTCGCCGGAGTCGAGCAGCGCTTTGGTCTCTGCGTCATATACCTCCGGATGCTCGTCGTACACGTCGGTGGCTCGCGAGGCCATCGGTGAGTCCAGGAACAGCGGAATCCGTGGAATGCGCTCCTCGCGAACGAGATCGTCGAGGACCCAGATCACTTCCTGGGTGCGGCCGATAGCGAAGGCCGGGACCAACAGCACGCCTTCGTCGCTGGCGACCTCGTTGACGGCAGTGACAAGATCCTCAATGGCGTCGTCATGCGACGCGTGCTCGCGGTTGCCGTACGTCGACTCCACCACGACGTGGTCCGCGTGCGTGATCGGCGTGGGATCGCGCAAGATGGGTGAGTCGTCACGACCCAGGTCACCGGAGAAGACGATCGTGTGCGCGTCGGCGCCATCGGCCACGCGGAGCTCGATGATCGCCGAGCCTAGGATGTGGCCGGCGTCGTGGAACACCGCAGTGACGCCGTCAACGACCTGGACCGCCGCGTTGTAGTCGCTGCCGCGCATCTGGCGCATGGTGGTGTCGACGTCGCGCTCGTCGTACAGCGGCTCGCGAGTATCGGTGCGGCCCTCGGGGACTGCCTTGCGCAGGCGTTCAGGGAGGGACTCATCATCGGTTTCCTGGACCGTGGCTTCTGACGCCGCGTCGGCCTTGCGTGCCCGGCGTCGATTCCAGCGCTCGGTGAATTCGACCTGGAGCCTTGCCGAGTCGCGCAGGACGATCTCGGTGAGGTCGACCGTGGCGCGTGTCGCATGGATCGGGCCGCGAAAGCCGGCCTTGACGAGGGCCGGGGTGCGACCGCAGTGATCGAGATGGGCGTGCGTGAGCAGGAGGGCGTCGAGCGTATCGGCCTCGAAGGCGAATGGCATGCGGTTGCGCTCGACCTCTTCGGGGGAGCCCTGGAACATGCCGCAATCGACCAGGACGCGACGGTTCCCGGCGGTCACCAGGAACTGGGAGCCGGTGACACAGCCGGCCGCGCCGAGAAACTGGATACTGATGCTCACGAGCCCTCCGTCGGATCGGGGACGAGGATGAGGCCCTCGATCGCGTTGTCCCGAACGCGACCGATGAAACGCCCGCTGGTGGCTCCCTCGGTGAAGAAGGCAGGATCGATGCCGATGGTCGCAGCCGATGCATCGCAGGCGTCCGTCCGGCCGTTGCAGAGGCGCACCTCGCCCTCAAGTTCGCGTGCCGTCCCCTCCAGCCAGATCCAACCCGGGGGTTCCTGGTCGACGGCCACGGATGGATCGAAAATCTCCTCCTCCTGCGGCTCATGGACGACCCATGCGCCGGGGCAGGTCGTGTCCGGTGGCCCATCGCTCTCCGGCCCCTGACCCTGGTCCGACGTGTCGGAGCCGACGATCAGCCGCGACGGATCGTCGGAGGACGGGCGCGAGGCAAATGCGACGAGGCCACCCTCGGCCGGCCCCCACCTGAGCTCACCGTTCGCCGCATAGGCGGATCCATCCGCGCGGTCAACGAACAGGCGCGTCTCCCCGCACCACGCCACGGCGACGCCAAGCCGGGGCTGCTGTTGGCGACCCTGCGCGTCAAACACCCAGACTCCCACCTCCGGATCGTTGACTACGAAGACCGGCCGGCCGTCGTCCAGGATGGTCGCCGTGGCCATGCCGCTGGACGGCACGTCGAGCACGGCGCGATCGCCTTCGACCGGCGTGGCGATTCCAGTGAAGATGAAGGCATAGCCGATCACCATGACGCCGACCGCCACGGCCGCGATCCCGATGAGCAGCCGTCGGCCGAGGTCACGCATTGCGCCGATAATGCCACGCGCGGTCGTATCATCGGTTGGTGGGGTATCCGATCGAACCACCGATTGCGCCGATGCTGGCCAAGCCGGCTCCCGCCATCCCCGATGGGGAGAGCTGGATCTACGAGCCGAAATGGGACGGCTTTCGTGCGCTCGTCTTCCGCGACGGTCCAGAGCTCTATCTCCAATCGCGAGACCTCAAGCCGCTCAACCGCTATTTCCCGGAGCTCGAGGATCCGCTGTTGGCGCTCGGCGGACCCGATGCCCGGTTCGTGCTCGACGGCGAGGTGGTGATCGCCCGGCCGGACGGCGGCCTGGATTTCGACGCGCTCCTGCTGCGCATCCACCCTGCCGCCTCCCGCGTGAAGATGCTGTCCGAGGAGTCGCCCGCCTCCTTCGTGGCATTCGACTGCCTGGCCGATGACGCCGCGGACTTGCGCGGCCGACCGTTCGCCGAGCGCCGAGCACTGCTGGAGCGACTGATGGTGGGGGCCCCTGCATCGGTCCGGCTCACGCCGTCGACCACCGATCCGACCACCGCACAGCACTGGTTCGAGGTCTTCGAGGGCGCCGGGCTTGATGGCGTGATTGCCAAGCGGGCATCCGAGCCATATGCGGCCGGCAAGCGCATGATGTCCAAGATCAAGCACGCCCGCACCGCCGACTGCGTGGTCGCTGGATTCCGCTGGCACAAGAACGGTCCGGGCACCCTGGTCGGCTCGCTCATGCTGGGCCTGTACAACGATCGCGGCGACCTTCAATCGGTCGGCGTCACCGCGTCATTCACGATGGCGAAACGCGCCGAGCTGGTCGAGTTTCTGGCGCCGTATCGGAGTGGCGGACTGGAAGATCATCCGTGGCGGGACTGGGCGGTGGCTGAGGCATCGGCCCTTGAAGAGGGCCGGCGATTGCCCGGCGCCCAGTCGCGCTGGAATCGCGGCAAGGACCTCTCGTGGGAGCCTGTTCGTCCTGAGCTCGTGGTAGAGGTGGCGTTCGACCACCTCCAAAGAGACCGGTTCCGCCACGCCACCACGTTCCGACGCTGGCGTCCCGACCGCTCGGCGGCCGACTGCCGCTACGACCAGCTCGAGGAAACCCCAGCCGCCCTCCTCGCCGACCTCTTCGGAAGCTGAGCCAGCCGCTCCGCCGCTCGCCCTTCCCACCCTTTTCCTATCAGATTCTCACCCCTGGAGCGTTAGCGTGGATAGCGGCGGCGGCCACCGGACCCGTGAGCGTGGGGGAGGCGCGAAAACCTCTCAACTTCTCTCGGGGTGAGAATCTGCCGCACTTCGGCCACGGGATTCAGATATAGCTCTCCAGCCATGAGAGTCTAATAGGAAATCGAGGCGTCAAGACTCCGCGTACACTCGTCTGGCCAATCCTCCACGGAGATGCACTCGTGTCCGTCGCCCTCGATCCGAATGCTGCTGTCAACGGTCTGGCCGACCGATTCTGGGACGGCGTTCTCGAGCGAGATCCGTTGTGGGCGACGCTCCTGGGCGACGAGCGCTTCAATGATCGCTGGCCGGATCTCGGTGCCGATGGTCGCGCTGCCGAGGAGGCGGCGTATCGGTCCATGCTGGTCGAGGCCCAGGGAATTCCGGCTGGTGGCCTCGAGTCCGAACAGGTCATCACGCGCGATCTGCTGATCCTGGTGGCCGAGAACCATCTCGAGGCCCTGGCGCAGAAGCAGTACCAGCTGGCGATCGACCACATGAGCGGGCCGCAGATCTGGCCCGCACAGGTGGCGCAGTACCAGCCCGTCGACAATCCTGAGCGCGTCGAGCTCCTGCTGACCAGATATGCCGCTTATCCCGCAATGATCGAGCAGTACATCGGCACCCTGGCCGAGGGCGTCGCCGATGGACGCACCGCTGCCGCCATGCCGGTGCGCCGCGCCATCGAGCAGATCGAGCGCCTGCTTGCGATGCCGGCAGCGGATGCTCCGGCCACCACGATGCTCGAGGTTGGCGATGGAGACCGCCCGCGCGTCATCGCCGCCGTGGAGGAGCACATCTATGCCGGATTGCGCCGCCTCCATCACTACCTTGTTGATGCGTACGAGCCGCACGCGCGCCAGCAGCCAGGGCTATCGGCAACGCCGGGCGGGGACGCAGCGTACCGGCTCGCGATCCGGATGCAGACAACGGTTGCCACGACTGCCGAAGAGGTGCACGCGTTCGGATTGGCCGACCTTGCCTCGATCGAGTCGGAAAAGGATGAGATCGCACGACGCCTGGGCCATGCCGACCGCCACGCGCTGCGCGAGGCGCTGGCGACCGATCCGGCCAACCACACCTCCGATCAGGAAGCATTGGTGCAGCTCGCCCAGGAGCAGACCGATCGCGCCTACGCCGCGGCGCCGCAGTATTTCGGTCGCCTGCCGTCCGCGAACTGCTATGTGAAGGCGGTCGAGGCGTATCGCGAGGTGGAGTCGCCGCCGGCCTTCTACATGCCGCCATCGGTCGACGGTTCGCGCCAGGGCCAGTACTACATCAACACGTATGAGCCGATGGAGCGGCAGCTCCACAAGATCGCGGCCATCACCTTCCACGAGGCGACCCCGGGCCACCACTTCCAGATCGCGATCGAGATGGAGCTCGCCGGCCTGCCCGCCTTCCGCACCCTCGGCGCCCGGATGGCGGGGGTCGCCTACGTCGAGGGCTGGGGTCTGTACTGCGAACGCCTCGCCGATGAGATGGGGCTGTACGCATCGGACTCCGAACGCCTGGGTATGCTCGACGCGCAGTCGTTCCGCGCGGCTCGGCTGGTGGTCGACTCGGGGGTGCACGCCATGAACTGGACGAGGGACCAGGCGATCGAATTCATGCACGAGCGTGGGTCACTGCCGCCGGTCGACGCGGCGATCGAGGTCGACCGCTACACGATCTGGCCCGGACAGGCGCTGTCGTACAAGCTCGGTCAGCGCGAGATCGAGCGGGCGCGCACGGAGGTTTCGGAGGCGATGGGGGATCGGTTCGATCTGCGCGCCTTCCACGACGAGGTTATCGGCCACGGTTCCTTGCCGCTGGCCACCCTCCGCGCCCAGATCCTCGGCTGGGTCGAGGCCTCTGTCGCCGCCGCTGGCTGATCCTTGCGTTTTCCGGAGCCGGTCGTCCTCGACTGCGCTCGCGAATCTACCCTTCGCATGCCCGGTGGATTCCTCCGCGACACCGCCTAATTCTCGATCCTCGCTGACGAGTGGCCGCCCGTTCGCGCGCGCGTCGATTCCGAGGGAGGCGGCCTCGCGCTGACTCCGCCATCTACTCGCGGGATGTGTGAAGCGGGCCCTTAGGAGCCTTAACTCCGACACGCCACTCTCCCTCCGAGTAATCGGAGGCGCGTTGGCAGAGTCGACACCGGCGAACCCTCAGCTCACTCACCAGGTGAGTAGATGGCGCGGTCAAATGCGGCGCGCAGGTTCCTCGAAGAGGAGGATCCCCCTTGGAGCCGGAAGCAGCGGATGACGGAGCCACGCTCGTGCCGCGCGCGCCCGCAGGCTGTGCACGGCGAAGAGCGCGGTGTGCTCAGTCACTCGTCGGCGCGATGTACGGTCCTCGCGCACGATCAACGCCGGGACGATCGCCGCCACTTCCCAGCCACGATCTCGCGCGAGCATCGGCGCGACGCGCTTCTTCACGTCCAGCCGGCCGAGCAGATCCTGCACGTCCTGGATGCGAGTCTTGATCTCGATCACCAGCAGGATCCGCAGTGTGGGATGGAATGCCAGCACATCAACACGGCCGCGGTCTCCGTAATGATTGAAGCTGGTTTCGGTTTCAACCGTCCACCCATCCCGCCGCAGCCGAGCCGCGCAGTAGTTCTGGAGTGCCGCGTGCCGTGCATCGCTCAACGGGCGTTCGCCGCTGACGCGCAGCTCGACCGACAGGTAGGCACCGAGCTCGGT
>JBPCKH010000206.1:0-2501 GCA_051004475.1 Candidatus Limnocylindria bacterium
GCCTGGTGGCGATCATCGTTCTCGCGGGCGTTGTGGGGCGGAGCATCCCGCCTGCCGCCGTTGGGCGCCCGTACGAGCGAGAGAGTACCACCTGATCTTCCGGGGATAAGTCGGCTCCGATGGAAGACGAGCGAGCGGTGGCTTGGGACGTACTTGACGCGCAGGAAGGAATCGGGCCTGTAGCGGTGCTCGATTCACCGGCGTCGGCGGATCTGCTGTCCCGATCACACCGAATCGCGATGGTTGGGGCGTCGGCGAACCCAGCCCGTCCATCACACGGCGTCATGAGCTACCTGATGAGTCATGGCTACGAGGTCGTGCCGATCAACCCGAACGTGGACGAAGTCCTGGGCGAGCGCGCGTACGCGACGCTCGAGGAGGCCGTGGCCGCGACGGGGCCATTCGACCTGGTCGATGTCTTCCGGCGGCCGGAGCACACGCCCGACATCGCACGTAGCGCTGCGGCCACTGGCGCGGGCGCGCTGTGGCTGCAGCTCGGCGTGGTCAACGGGGACGCGGCCCAGATCGCGCATGACGCGGGACTCGTGGTGGTGATGGATCGCTGCACGGCGATCGAACACCGCCGTATCGGGCGCTGAGGTGCCGAGGCGAGTCGGCAACATTTGATTTCACATCAACAGTTCTGCCGGGAGAGCAAGCTCCGCGTCAGCTAGGCAGTAGCCTGAGGCGCGAATTTCGACGTCACGTCGAAACGGGAGCCGCTCACGGACCGAGAAGAGGGCGATCTCTGGCTTTGGGTGGTCTGATGCCACGTTTCTGCCGATTTGATATCGAATCCGGTAGGAACCATCTAGCGAATGACGAATCCCGCCACCAGAAGTAGGATCCCCACGCCGCCCACCGCACCCCAGCTCAAGACCTGGCGGCGGAGAAGCGCGCTCATGACGTCTGCTCCCGTGGTTCCCGCCGCATCGGGGCCTGATCGGCCGCCGCGCCACGAGTCGTAGCGCCGGGCGTTCTCGGCCAGGCGATCGAGCTCACCCATGCGTGCGAACGGGACCCGGACTCGCCAGATCGCGAGCGCAAGCAGAGCCGCGCCGCCGATCCAGAGCGCCAGGTTGAGCAGCATCAGCCCAGCCGTTGAGTCATGAATCGCGTTGCAGTCGTTCCTCGAGCAGTTGCTGGAGGACCGCCGCATTTGCCTGGCCGCGCGTCTCCCTCATCGCCTGGCCGGTCAGGAACTTCACCGCCTGGAGCTTGCCTGCTCGGAAGTCGGCCACGGCGGCCGGGTTGGCCGCCACCACATGGTCGATCACGTCGGCCAGCGCACCCGAGTCGCTGATCTGGCTGAGTCCAAGCTCGGCCACGATCCCGTCGACCGTCTCGCCGGTCCGGAGATGCCGCTCGTAAACCTGTGCGGCGTTGGAACTCGAGATCTCCCCCGACGCCGATAGCGCGGAGGCGCGGGCGAGCTGCGCGGGATCGCGCGAGGACAGTAGGTCCGGCTGCGCCTTGAGCTCTCGCAGAGCGATTTTCGAAAAGAGGCTGGCGGTCCGCTTCGCAGTGGATTCCGATCCTCCGATCATCGCCACGTCGAAATAGGCGCCGCCGCTCGAAGCAATGACCGCGGCGTCGTAGGCCGAGAGCCCCAGCGACTCGCGATAGCGGGCGCGGCGCGCATGCGGCAGCTCCGGCATCCGCTGCCGGATCGACTCGAGGAGAGCTGCGTCGGTGCGGAGCGGCGGCAAGTCCGGCTCGGGGAAGTAGCGATAGTCCTGAGACTCCTCCTTCAGCCGCATCGTGTAGGTCTCACTGCGGCTGTCATCCCAGCCACGCGTCTCCTGGGTCAGGGCCTCGCCGGCGTCCAGTGCCCGCGTCTGACGCTCGATCTCGAACCCGATCGCGCGCTCGACAGAGCGGAAGGAGTTCATGTTCTTGACCTCGACCCGCGTGCCGAGCTTGGCCGATCCTGCCGGCCGGAGCGACACATTCGCCTCGACGCGCATCTGCCCCTCCTCCATCTGCGCATCGGAGGCGCCGATGGTCACCAGCAGAAGACGCAACTCCTCGGCGTAGCGCCGAGCAACCTCGGCCGATCCGATGACAGGCTCGGTCACGATCTCCATCAGCGGGACGCCGGACCGGTTGAAGTCGACGAGGCTGACCCGTCCACCTCCCTCCGTCGTCTGATGAAGCAGGCGGGCCGTGTCCTCCTCCAGATGGGCGCGGGTGATGCCGACCTCGACCGAACCCTCGGACGTTTCCACCGTGAGCGACCCGCAGGCAGCCAGTGGCAGTGCGGACTGGCTGATCTGATAGCTCTTGGGCAGGTCCGGATAGAAGTAGTTCTTGCGGTCCCACCGGGTGACGTCCGCGATGCTCGCGCCGATGGCCAGACCCGTCGCGAGCACATGCTCCACCGCGGAGCGGTTCATCACGGGCAGTGCGCCGGGCAGTCCGAGACAGACCGGGCAGGTAAGTGAATTTGGTGGCGCGCCGCGGACATCCGAGGAGCACCCGCAGAACATCTTCGACGCGGT
>JBPCKH010000207.1:0-12976 GCA_051004475.1 Candidatus Limnocylindria bacterium
GTCGCCACTTCCTACGAGCAGGGTCATGAGCCATCGCCGTAGTTCGAGGTGGTCCCGGTGGAGCCCGAGTCGGAGGTCGAACCGGTCGCCGCCGAAGGCGAGGTCGAGCCTGTGCTCCCGCCCCTGAGGGTCGTGGCATGGGACGAGGACATCGCCTACGAAGTGGTCGAGCCGGAGCCGATCGCAGCCGAAGTCGAGGTCGAGCCGGAGCCGATCGCGGCGGAAGTCGCGGCCGACCCGCAGCCGATCGCGGCCGAAGTCGAGGTCGAGCCGCAGCCGATCGCGGCCGAAGTCGCGGTCGAGCCGGAGCCGATCGCGGCCGAAGTCGCGGCCGAAGTCGAGGTCGAGCCGCTGCCGATCGCGGCCGAAGTCGCGGCCGAGCCGCAGCCAGAGCCGCGTCGGCGAATGGCGCCGATCTCCGACACGATTCTGCAATTTCCGCCGCGTCCGACCCAAGCCACGCCCTCATCGAAAGACGAGCGCGCGGCCGCGGTTGTCGAGAGTCCGGAGGTGGCAGCACGTCGCGCCCAGCTCGAGATGCTCGGGCTGGGCGATCCAGGTCAGGGCCCCGTTACGCCGGACCGGTCGTCTGCACAGCCGTACCGATCACGTGGAGCGGCCATCACGCAGGCAGAGCTTGCCCGCCAGACGGCACTGCGAGGCTCATTTTGGGAGGCATCGGCGCGCGAGGTCGCAGACGCCGGCGGTCAGGCGGGTGTGCAGAGCTGCGGTCAGTGCGGTCTGTCCCTGTCAGCAAGTGCCCGCTTCTGTCGCCGATGCGGCACGCGCCAGGCCCAATCGGCCTAGGTCGAGCTCGCATCCGTCGAAGCGGGCTTCGACTCTGACGATCCACCCTCCGGGGTTGTCGAACCGGATTTCTTCTCGGTGTTGGACCCGCCATTCTTCTCGGACCCGCTGCCCTTGTCGGACGTACCGCCAGAGCCGGAGTTGCCGGCCCTGGAGTCGTTTCGATAAAAGCCCGATCCCTTGAAGATGATTCCAGTCGGATACAGCACCCTCCGCAGCGCGCCTCCGCACAGCTCGCAGACGGACGGCCCATCCTCAAGCATGGAGTGGATCACTTCAGTCACGGTGCCGCAGGCGCGGCACTGATAATCATACGTCGGCACGGCGCCCGCATCATGGCAAAGGACTGAGGCGCGCGCAATGGGAGCACTGCCGTTTGCCCCTTCACTGACCCGTCCCGATTCACGTGGAGCGTGCGCTACGTGGCCCGACGGCCCCACCGAGCATCACATTTCACGCTAAGCGTGAATTCGAACGGTCCAGCCACCCGATTCCGGCGCAACGGTCACCTGGTGTGAAACCGGACCGTTGGCGATCTGCGAGCCTGGTCGCGCGCACGAGATGGAGACTACGGCGCCTGATGGTCGGAGGCTCGACGCCTCGGCCGCCTGATCTCCACGTGGGCGCGGATCAGGCGCGCCCGTCCTCGACGGATCGCGGCAACCGCCGCAGATCGACCTGGGCGCCCTCGATGCGTTTGATCGAGATGGTGCGGAAACCAGGAATGACTGGCGTCAGGCGGGCGAGGTGCTCTCGCCCATGCGAGCCCACCACCGGCGCGCGGACTGGCCGGCGGGCACGCTGGTCTCCTCGGGAGGGGAGATGAGCCGGGCGACGGTGTGCAGGTCGTCCGAGATCTTCTCCTTCGGGAACTTGATCACCAGGGGCTTGCCCTCGTTCGAGGCGATGACGGCCTTCGGCCCATTGCTCACGACCGTGGCGGCGATCGGCAGGCCGAGCGATGAAGCCATGTCCTCGACCCTGATGCCGTGGTTTGCGCGATTCACGATCACCCTGATGACGCCACCCAGGCCGAGCTCACGCGCCAGGTCGAGGAACTGCGAGCTATTGCGAAGCGCGCCGACTTCGGGAGTCACGACCAGGAAGATCTCGTTTGCCACCGCGAGCATGGCCATGGTGCGGTCGTCATACCCGGGATGGTTATCGATGATCACGTACGAGTGGTGGTTCCGCGCCCAACGCAATGCGGCAATGAGCAGGTCAACCGTAATGCGCTCGGACTCCGCGGGATTGGTGCCCCAGGTCAGGACCCGGACGCCGCTGGCGGCGTGCGTGCTCACACACTGATCGAAGGCCGCATCGGTCCATTCCTCGGGCGGGCTGTCGGCGAGGTCAGCCAGACCAGGTCGGTACGGAACGTCCAGGACGGAGGTCACGTTGCCGACCCCGATGTCGGCGTCAAACAACAGGACCTCGGCACGCGTCTGCTGTCGCAGGGCCACTGCGATGTTGACGGCGATGGTGGTCTTCCCGACGCCACCCTTGGGAGCGAAGATGCTGACGGCATGTCCCTCGCCCGCGATCGGCGCGCCGGAAAGGCTCTCCTCCGACGCCCAGGCGCCGGATTCGGTCGGGAGGTGCCGCCCGCTTCGGATGAGGAGGGCCTGGAGCCGATAGACGAGCGCATCGGGCGGCAACGGCTTGAGCGCCAGCTCGTCGGCCTTGGCCCCGAGGCCGGCAGGGACCTCCATGCCGTCACCGAGAATCAGGAGCACATGAGTCGACCCGCGCTCCTCGAGCGAGGTCGAGACGGAAGCTGCGATCTCGCCCGCGAGGTCGCAATCGATGACGGCCAGGTCGAATGACCCGGCGGGCACGGCAGTGCCGGTCGCCCGGGTGGGGGCGAATCCAGCGCGTTCGAGCGCCTCGAGATAGGGTTCGGCGTCGCCATCGACAGCGAGCAAGACGGTAGGTCGCTCCATTGCCCTTCCTTATGCCGCGGAGTGTGGTCCGGTGAAGTACCGCCAGTCTCCGCGGCAGCCGAGTGAAGGGCAATGGGACTCGGGCGACGGTGACTCCGCCCCAAAGTACGGGGTCGGCGCTATGCGCCGCGAACCATGCGCATACCGCACTTCGGACAGTAATAGGCGCTCGCATTCCCCGCCTCGAAGCCGCAGTGTGCACAGGTCAGGCCCGACCCGCCGGCCATCGAGGGCAACCGCGCCTGCTCCGCCTGGCCAAGGCTGTACCCCGATGCCAGGACCTGCTGATAGAGCGAGCTCAAGAGCTTTTGACCGATGCGCTCGGTATCGCCGCGTTGCCCCTTGCCGCCCCAGCCGATCACGGCACGCACGATCAGCTCGCCAGACAGCTCGTCCCAATGCGAGGCGAGCCCGCCGACGATGGCGTTGTACTCCGGATAGCCGCTCGTATCCGGATCGCCATGCAGCAGACCGCAATAGAACGTGTCCACGGTCATATCGAGCGCGTCGGTGAGCTCGAGAACGTACAGCCCGTGGCGACCGATCGGGCTCACATCGCGCCGGGCAAGCACCCATTGCTGCATCTCGTTGAACCGCTCGATGGCCGGCAACGCACCCGAGTACTCGATGGGCAACGGCTCGATCACCTCGACCGGGGTGGCGCTGAGCGGCTCGAGAATACCCGGGATCGCCATGGCCACCGCGGGGTCGGCACGCAGCCGGAGGCCGTCGCTGCTTCGCGCAACGTAGGCCAGCCGAAGCAGATACTCCTGCGCCGTTACCTCTTCGTGCGACGGCGCCGATACGGGCGGTGGAGCGGGCGGCTTCTTGCGCTTGAGGAACGACATCGTGGTGGTTGGGCCCCTTTTCTTGACTGGCAGCGCGGGCTGATTCTAACAGCCGAGGATGCCTCGGGCCGCCGGACGGGAGCCGACCATTCAGGCGTCGACGGCCGTGAGCTGAATCCGTCGCTCCTCGAGATCGGCGAGGCGCTCACGCTCGCGCTCAACGACGGCAGCCGGCGCTTTGGCAACGAACGCCTGGTTCGCGAGCAGCGCGCGCAGACGTTGAATATTTTCTCCGAGGTCCACGAGCTGTGCTTGCCGACGCGCCGCAACGTCCTGCGCGGCGTCGGCATCACCTCCCAGCCAGGCGGCCCCCAGCGGACTCGCAGCGACGAGCGTCGGACGCTCGCCATCGGATCGAACCTCGATCGGGCGCACGCGGGCCAGCATCTCCAGGTATACGGCACCCGACGCCAGGGCTCGCTCGGCGGCCGCATCGGTCGTCTGCACCGTGAGCGGAACCCAGCTGCCTGCGGGCGTGCCCGCTTCGGTCCGCAGGTTGCGTACGCCCCGAACCAGGGCGGAGAGATCGTTGAACGCCGATTCGGCATCGGCATCACGTGGCGCGCTCTTCGGCCAGGAGGATCTGATGAGCAGCGGCTCACCGCCCGTGGTCGTAGAGTCCGCCTCTCCGAGCGATTGCCAGATCTCCTCGGTCACGAACGGCATCAGGGGGTGAAGCAGGCGCAGCAGGATCGCCAGACCTTCGGCAGCCGCCGACCAGGTGCGCGCGCGATCCGCGTCGGCGGCGTCCTCGCGTCGCAGGTCAACCTTCGCCATCTCGAGGAACCAATCGCAATAGTCGCTCCACGCCAGCTCGTAGACGGTGGCCGCGTATCCGCCCAGGTCCAGCGAGTCGAGCTGACGCGTCGCGCGCTCCGTGGCTTCGGCCAGGCGGGAGTGGATCCAGCGCTCCGCGAGCTGCGGCTCGGCCTTGTCCGGAGTGGACTCGGGGCGATTGGCAAGCACGAAGCGAGCGGCGTTCCAGAGCTTATTGGTGAAGTTGCGCCCACCGTCCAGCTTTGCTGCCGTCAGGCGCATGTCGCTGCCGGCCGCGGATCCGTTCACGAGCGCGAAGCGCAGCGCATCGGCCCCGATCTCATCGACCATGTCGAGCGGATCGACGCTGTTGCCCTTCGTCTTGCTCATCTTCACGCCGCCTTCCGCACGGATCATCCCGTGCAGGTAGACGGTGTGGAATGGCTCCGTCTCGGTGCAGAACAGGCCCAGCATCATCATCCGAGCAACCCAGAAGAATAGGATGTCGTAGCCCGTCTCCATGACCGAGGTCGGATAGAAGCGCGCCATATCAGGGGTGGCATCCGGCCAGCCCAGGGTGCTAAACGGCCACAGGCCGGAGCTGAACCAGGTGTCGAAGATGTCGGTCTCCTGGCGCAGCTCCGCGAGTGGACGGCTGCAATCTGCGCAGGCATCCGGACCGTTGACCGCGTCGGTGACGGTGACATGGCCATCCGGACAGAACCAGGCCGGGATCCGGTGGCCCCACCACAGCTGGCGACCCACCGCCCAGTCGTGGATATTCTCCATCCAGTGGGCGTACACCTTTCCGAAGTGCGCCGGCAGAATCTTCGTGCGCACTTCACGGACCGATGCGAGCGCCCGCTCGGCGAGCAGCTGGACGCGGATGAACCACTGCACGCTCAGGCGCGGCTCGATGACTGTCCCGCAGCGCTCGCAATGGCCGACGACCATCTGGTGCGGTCGCTCCGATTCCAGGTCGCCCATCTCGCGCAGCCGATCGAGAATCGCTTCCCGAGCCTCGTAACGATCGCGACCGAAGAAGTCGCCGCCCTGTTTGTTCATCCGCGCCTGCTCGTCAAGCACGGTGATGGCCGGGAGGTCATGCCGCTTCGCCAGCTCGTAATCATCGGCGTCATGGGCGGGCGTGATCTTGACCGCGCCGGTTCCGAACGCGCGCTCCACGTGCTCATCGGCCACGATCGGCAGGCGACGACCCAGGAAGGGCAGGATCGCGTGCCGCCCCACGTGGTCACGGTATCGCTCGTCCTGCGGATGCACGGCAACCGCGGTGTCGCCCAGCAGCGTCTCGGGCCGCGTGGTTGCCACGCTGATCCACGCATCCGGATCGGGAGTGCCGTCCTCGCGCTCGAGGTGGTAGCGAATCGTCCCGATGGTGCCGGTCTCGTCGCGATGGACGTTCTCCAGGTCACTGATCGTGGTCAGGCAACGCGGACACCAGTTGACGAGCGCCTCGCCGCGGTACACCAGCCCGGCGTCCCACAGCCGCTTGAAGGCGGTGCGCACGGCACGCGCCGAACCGGAGTCCATCGTGAAGCTCTCGCGGCTCCAATCGACGCTGGCGCCCAGCCGCCGATGCTGCTCGCCGATGATCGGCCGCGTCTCGTCCATGAACTGCCACATGCGCGCGAGGTAGCGCTCGCGACCCAGGGACGCTCGCGTCTCTCGGTCGGTGGCGATGATCTTGTCGAGCACGAACTGCGCCCCGATGCTGGCATGGTCGGCGCCTGGCAACCACAGCGTGTCGTCGCCTCGCATGCGGTGATATCGGACCAGGACGTCCTCGACGGTGGCCGTGAGCGCATGACCGATATGGAGCGCGCCGGTTACATTCGGCGGCGGCTGGATGATGACGAAGCGCTCAGCATCCGGCGCGGGCGTGTCCGCTGGACGGAACGCATCGGCCGCCAACCAGCGCTCGTAGATTGCTGGCTCGACCGCCGCAGGGTCGTAGCGCGGTGCCAGCTCGCGCCCATGCGTCGTCATCGGTCTGCCTCCCTGCCCGGCCACACAAAAACCCGCTCGTCGAAGGACAAACGGGTCGTGGTACCGCCGCTCGAGAAGTCTAGCATTCGGCGACAAGCGGTCAGCGCGCGCGGACGAGAGTGACCCGCAGACCTCCGTCGCCATGCGGCTCGATGGTCGCCGCATCACCCTCCAGCCTGGTGATGGCGGCGCTGACGTCGAATCCAATGGGATGGATCGCCCGGAACACGAACTCGCCGGTCGTTCCAAGGCTCAGGCTGACGCCATCGATGCCATCCACCGACGCCAGCGCCTGGCGGAACCCGGTGATGGCGCCGAAGCTGCCGAGGCCCTTCACCAGGATCTCGGTGGAGGTCGGCTCCCCGGATGACGAAGCCTCAGCCGCACTCGATCCCGATGCGAGCTCGGGCGCGTCAGCAACCCCTGCCAGCGCCGCGTCAAGCTCAGCCAGGCGGGTCGTGAGGACCTCTTCCTCCGCCGGATGAACGTCCAAATCCGGATCGGGCACAGCGGCGACCCGCCGCGATTCGCTTCCTGCCTCGAGCGCTTCCGCGCTCATCCCGATGACTCGGGGCGGTGCCGGCATCCGCTTGGCGGCAGCCGCAAAAGCGGCCGGATCGGCGATGTCGTTCAGGTGGGCAAGGTAGACGTCGAGCTCCTGCTCGTACTCGGCCACGCGACCACGAAGCGCCGACGCCGATGCTTCGGCGCGAGTCGTCTCGGCGGCTACCTGCTGGTCGAGCTGCGCACGGCGAGCGATAACGCGCTGCTCGGCCTCCTGCCTGATCCGATCCGTCTCGGTCGCCGCCCACTCCCCGACGCCGGATACGTCGGCCTCCGCCCCGGCCTTGAGCGCCTCGCGGCGGTGCTCCGCATCGGCCTCGAACGTTCGGAGCTCTTCCTCCGCCTTCGTGCGCAGGTCGGAGAGACCAGACTGCCGCGTCTCCTCGGCCACACGGCGCATGGCTGCGACGAGGTCGCGCATGAACCTTGCAGACGGCGCGGGGGCCGGGGGAGGGGCAATGGGCTCTACGGGGGCGCTGACGTCGGGCATTGCGACCAGCGGCGGCGCGGTGCGCCGGGAGGCGGGGCGAGGGGATTCGGCCTCATCGGCGAGCGGGCCGCCCGCAGCGTCACTCGACGAAACATCCGCCACGCGCCTCGTCTTCGCAGCGCCCCCGGGTGCAGTCTCGCCCGGATCCGTTGCGTCCTCGGACTCGGACGCCCACGGCAGGCGGAAACCAGGGCGACGTTGATTCGAGGTCATCGGTGTAGTATCGGCTCCCTTCCCCATGTGATCGTCCGGCGTCCGGCAGGTTGTGTGACGGTCCACATCCTAGCGTTGGGATCGCCGAACGCCGCAGCCCCCGGAAGTACTACCGCCCTGCGCATCGCGGTACTGGGGCCACCCGTTGCTACCATGATGGCCATGTTCGAGCTGCCGGACCTGCCCATTTCCGTCGCGGTGACGCTTCAGCTCGTGCTGATCGCAATCGCCGGGCTCGTGGCGTTCATGGTCCTTCGCGCCGCAGTGGCGGTCAGCGTCCGTCACCTGCTGGAGCGGCAACGCGACGAGGCACCCGGCGTGCTGCCACGGGCAGAGCTCGAGCGTCGCGTTCGAACGATCGGCCGCCTGGTGGTACGGATTGCGGGAAGCGTCATCGTGATCGTGGCAACCCTCATGGCGCTGCGCCTGTTCGGGCTTGACATCGGTCCGGCCGTCGCAGGCCTGGGGGTCATCGGCATCGCGGTCGGGCTCGGCGCGCAGACGCTGGTGCGGGACTGGTTGGCCGGCATTTTCATCGTGCTCGAGAATCAGTACAGCCAGGGCGACGTGATCCGGGTCGCGGGCGTGGAGGGCGTCGTCGAGGACTTCAGCCTGCGACGCACGACGCTGCGCGACCTGGACGGGACGATCCAGACCGTGCCGAATGGCCAGATCATCGTCACGTCGAACCTGACGCGCGTCTGGACACGGCTGACTCTCGAGATCAATCTCCCATCAGACACCGATATCGCCCGCGCTCGCAACCTTGTCGACCGCGTCGGCACGGATCTCCAGGGCGACCCGGCCTGGGCCACCCGTATCCTCGACCCACCCACCGTGATACGGACCGCGGCGCGGGATGACGGCGCCTTGACGCTGACGGTGCGCGCGCATGTCCGTGCGCCTGACGACGATGCGGCGGGTGCTGCGCTTCGCAAGCGGATCTGCGCCGCGTTCAGCGAGGCTGGGATCGGCGACGCAGCAACCGAACCGTAGCTGGCGGCGCTAGGCGGATTCTTCCTCGCGCTCATCGGCACGGGCAACTCGCGCGCGGCGGCGACGAGGTTCGGCATCCTCGCTCTCGGTCAGCAGCATCGGCGGCTTGCCATGGTCGATGGTGTCGCCGGTGATGACGACCTTCTTCACGTCGGTGCGCTCGGGAATGTCATACATGACCTCGAGGAGCGCCTCCTCCACGATCGTGCGCAGAGCGCGCGCGCCGGTCTTGCGCTGAAGGGCCAGGCGCGCAGTGGCCTCGAGGGCCTCGGGCGTGAAGACGAGCTCCACCTTGTCAAGGCTGAGGAACTTGGTGAACTGCTTGGTGACGGCGTTCTTCGGCTCGGTCAGGACCTTGACGAGGTCCGCCTGGTCCAGCGCGGCGAGGCTGACGACGACCGCCACTCGGCCAACGAACTCCGGGATGAGCCCGTACTTGAGGAGATCCTCGGGCATGAGCTTGTCGACGAGCGCCTGGCGCCGCTGCTCCTTCGACTGTTGCGCCTGCGACCCGAAGCCGATCCCCCGCTTGCCGACACGTTCCTCGACGATCTTCTCGAGCCCCTCGAACGCACCACCGCAGATGAACAGGATGTTGGTCGTGTCGATCTGGATGAAGTCCTGGTGCGGGTGCTTGCGGCCGCCCTGGGGCGGCACATTGGCGACCGTCCCCTCCAGGATCTTGAGCAGCGCCTGCTGCACGCCTTCGCCGGACACGTCACGCGTGATGGAGGGGTTATCGGTCTTGCGCGCGATCTTGTCGATCTCGTCGATGTAGATGATCCCGCGCTGGGCGCGCTGCACGTCGAAATCCGCGGCCTGGATCAGGCGCAGCAAAATGTTCTCGACGTCCTCCCCGACGTAACCCGCCTCGGTCAGTGAGGTCGCATCGGCGATGCAGAATGGCACGTCCAGGACCTTGGCCAGCGTCTGTGCCAGCAGCGTCTTGCCGGAGCCAGTGGGCCCGACCAGCAGGACGTTGGACTTGCCGAGCTCGACCTCGTCGACCTGGTGGCCGGCGTTGACCCGCTTGTAATGGTTGTAGACCGCCACAGAGAGGACCTTCTTCGCCTGGTCCTGGCTGATGACGTAGCTGTCGAGCTGGTCCTTGATCTTCCGCGGGCTCGGGAGCGCGGCCGTCTGAGGCTTGCCGCCGGCGCTCGGCGCCTCCAGCATCTCCTCCTCGATGATCTCCTGACAGAGGTTGATGCATTCGTCGCAGATGTACACGCCCTGCCCGGCAATGAGCTTGCGGACCTGTTCCTGGCTCTTGCCGCAGAACGAGCAGCGGTACGGGACTTTGGACTTCGTGGTCATCGGATCCCGATGGTAGCACGGCCCCGCGACACGCCCGCATCCCCCAATGGTCGTAGGATGCCCCGATGCCAGCGCTGCGCTTTGCGCGCATCGACACCCCCATTGGACCGATGCTGGTGGCCGAGACGGATCGCGGCATCGCCGCCGTCAGCCGCGAGACCTCGCTCGACTCCTTTCTCGCCGCGCTCCACCGCCGACTTCCTCGCCACGTGGCCGAACCGGCAGAGGTCGATCTTGCCTGGCTGAGCGATGCGCTCGCCGGCGGGCCGCTGCCCCCGATCGACCTCCGTGGACTGTCGGCGTTCGATGCCCGCGTCTACGAGGCAGTCCGCGGGGTGCGCACGGGTCAAACCGTGACCTATGGCGAGGTTGCGCGATTGATCGGCGCACCGGGTGCGGCCCGGGCGATCGGAGGCGCGATGTCCCGCTGTCCCCTGTTTCCCGCTGTCCCATGCCATCGCGTGGTGCGGGCGGCGGATGGCTGGTCCGGCTGGGGCGGCGACGACCGGGTCAAGCGACAGCTGCTCCGGGGAGAAGGCTTCATGCTCGAACGACCGACGATCCGGTAGAAAGTGACCGACGGCGACCGAGCCCTCCATCGGACAGGCTCAGCCTCAGATTCCTCTCAGATTTTCACCGGTGGCAACGTAGATCGGCTTGCGTGTTCCGATTCGCGTTTGTTTCTCACCAGGCGAAACATTGACGACGGTCCACTTCGTCGACGACGCCCGACTATGCGGGTCGCAATGACGCACCCCGCCATGTAGTGCGTCCAACTCTCCAATCACGAGAATCTGATCGGAACAATTGGCGTATGGCGCGACGGGGACACGCCGCCATCGCGCGGCGGGCCGCTACTTCTTGGCCGTGTCCTCTGCGGCGACCTCGTCGGCCGTGGGCACCTCGCCGCCCGCCGCCTGGGTCATGCTGATCAGCGAGTCGTTTACGCCGTGGAAGACCTCGTCGATCAGGCCGTACTCCTTGGCCTCCTCGGGACTCATGAAGTAGTCGCGTTCCGACTCGCGCTTCACTCGCTCGACGGTCTGCCCGGTGTGCTCGGCTAGGATCTCCAGGAGGCGGTTGACCAGGTGCAGGTTCTCGCGCATCTGGATCTCGACGTCCGGCGTATTGCCCCGGAAACCGGACGACCCCTGGTGGATCATGATCCGGCTGTTCGGCAGCGCGTAGCGCTTGCCCGTCGCCCCGGCCGCCAGCAGTACGGCACCCATGGAGGCGGCATGGCCGATGCAGATGGTGGTCACCGGTGCGCGCAGATACTGCATCGCGTCGTAGATGGCCAGTCCGCTGGTGACTACCCCCCCGGGCGAGTTGATGTAGAGCTGGATGTCCTTCTCCGGATCCTCGGACTCCAGGAACAGGAGCTGGGCGATGATCAGGTTTGCGACGTTGTCTTCGACCGCGTCGCCCAAGAAGATGATGCGGTCCTTCAGGAGCCGCGAGTAGATGTCGAACGCGCGCTCGCCGCGGGCGCTCGACTCGATGACCATGGGGACGAGCATCGGTTATTCGGACTCCTCGGGCTGCTCGGTGGATGCTGGGAGGGCGCGCTCGATGAGCGTGTCGACCAGTGTACGGTTGCGAATCGTCATGCGCAGGTAGCTGCGGCCACGGCGTGAGGTAAGGTACTCGCGCAGCTTGGCGTCATCGTCGTAGCGTGCCAGCTGCTCCGCGATCTCGGCGTCGATATCGGCATCGGTGGCGTCGACCCCTTCCTTCTCCGCGATGGCCGAGAGAACCAGGAGCGTCTTCACCCGTCGGCTTGCCGGCTCGCGGAGCTCGGCGACAAGCTCTTCGGGAGTCTGCTTCGAGAGCGCAAGGTATTGATCCAGGCCGATCCGCTGCTGCGCCAGCCGCGTTCGCAGCTCGTCGCGCATGATCTCCACCTCGTTGGCAACCATCACCTCCGGCAACTCAACGGTCGCGTTGGTGCTGGCGAAGTCGATGATCCGATCGCCCAGGCTGTGCCGCGCCTCCGCCTCGGCTCGTTTCTCCATCGCGTCGCGGATCTCGGCCCGCAGCTCGTCGACGGAGTCGACCGAGCCGACGCTCTTGGCGAACTCATCGGTCACATCGGGAAGAAGCTTCTCGCGCAGGTCGAGCAGCTCGATCTCGAAATGCGCCGGCTTGCCCTTCAGCTCATCAACCCGATAGTCATCGGGGAAGGTGATGTCGAAGCCCTTCTCGTCGCCGATCTTCAGCCCGACCACGTTCGCCTCCCAGCCCGGGATCATGCGGTCCTCGCCGAGCACGAGCGGCATCCGATCGGCGCTACCGCCCTCGAACGGCTCGCCGTCGATCGTGCCGGTGAACCTGATGCTCGCGATGTCGCCGTTCTGAGCGGTTCGGTCGTCGATCGGTCGCAGCGTCGCCTGCTGCTCGCGAAGCTCGCCGATGATCTGCTCGACCTGCTCATCGGTCACCTCCGGCTTCTCGAACTCGAAGGGGTAGCCGGTGTAGGAGCCGAGCTCGACCTCGGGCCGCACGGGGACGGTGGCAGTGAAGGTGATCGGCTGCCCTTCGGTGAGCGTGGCGGGGTCGATGTCGACCTCCGGCTGATCGATCGGGATGATCTTCGACTCGTCGAGCGCACGGTCGTAGGAGTCGCTGACGAGGTGGTCGATCGCCTCCGCGAGCACGCTGTTCCGGCCGACGAATCGGTCGATCACATGGCGCGGCGCCTTGCCTGGCCTGAAGCCCGGCACCCTGGTACGCTCCGCGACGTGCTTGTAGGCGGTGGCGAAGTGCCGGTCGACCTCGTCCGAGGGCACCTCGATCTCGAGGACCATCTTCGAGCCCGGTTCCGGTCGCGTCGATACGGTGACCAAGTCGGCTCCTGCTGCGGGGCTGCGTGGTGGGCGAGGCGAGATTCGAACTCGCACGTCTTGCGACACCGGCTCCTAAGGCCGGCGCGTCTGCCGTTCCGCCACTCGCCCGATTCGAATCTGATGGCGGTTCGGCGCTGAGTCTACCAACGGACCGATGCCGGCGCTCCGCACACCACCGCGCGCCGGCGC
>JBPCKH010000208.1:0-3921 GCA_051004475.1 Candidatus Limnocylindria bacterium
GGGGGTACCTGCGTCGTCGCCAGACTCAGCTGAGCGCCGCCCAGGCATCCCGCACTCGACGCCGCTGAGGCGGCCATCGGAGAACCGGCACGACTCTTGCTATTGTTGACCGCGTAGACATCGAGAGCCCCTGATCGACGCCGAACAATGAGCCGAAGCCCGTCGCCGACGGAAGCTCGGGCCAGACGCGACTCTTTGCGGTTTCGCTCGTTCGTGGAGATCTTGCTCCCGGAGTCTTCGGGGGCCGTCGGGTTCCAGGACCCTCCGTACTGGAACCATGACGGCCCCCTTTCCGTGCCCCCGTTCCTGCCCTCTTCCGTCAGTTCTGGTGGGCGGCGGCTGCCTCATGCGCAAGCTCGAACGCCTCCTCGGCCGTGGACGCCAGGCCGAGCACCTCGCCGGTCGAGCGCATCTCGGGCCCGAGGGTCACGCTCACGCCAGGTAGCCGCCACAGGGAGCCCACCGGCACCTTGACCGCCACCCGTGGACCGTCGATCGCGAGACCCGCTGCCAGCCCCGCGTCGGACAGGGTCGAGCCCAGCGCGCAGCGCACGGCGGCGGCCACCACGTCGAGCCCGGTCGCCTTGGCCACGATCGGAATCGTGCGGCTGGCGCGGGGGTTCGCCTCGATGACGACCACCCGGTCGCCGGTGGCGATCATCTGCACGTTCAGGACGCCGCGGAGTCCGAGAGACAACGCGATCCTGCCGGCGACCTCTGCGGCGTGCTCCTGGACGCTGCGGCTCACATGCCGCGGCGGGAGCACCGCAACGCTGTCGCCCGAGTGGACTCCGGGCGGATCGACCTGCTCAAGGATGCCGGGCACCGCCCACGACGTGCCGTCGCTGATGGCGTCGACGTCGAGTTCGATCCCCTCGATCATCTCATCGACCCGCAGCGGCCAGCCGACGTCGGTGACGAGGTAGTCGCGAACGTCATCGGGCTGTCGGAGCACGGCGATCCCGCGGCCGCCGATGACCCACGAAGGCCGAACGATGACCGGCAATCCGCCCAGCGCATCGATGGCGCGGTGGAGGCTGTCAGAGTCGGCGGCCAGTGACCCGCGCGGCCCCTCGATCCCGAGCTCGTCGAGCAGTGAGGCGAACCGCTCGCGGTCCTCGGTGATCTCGATCGCCTCGGCGCTCAGCCCGGCGATCGGGACATCGGCGTAGGCAAGGTCACGGGCGAGATCGATTGCGGTCTGGCCGCCGAATGTCAGGACCACCATCGGCGGCGTCCCGGTGAGTGCCCGTTCGTGGTCGATCACATCCAGCACTGACTCGGTGTCGAGTGGCTCAAAATAGAGGCGGGTACAGGCGTCGTAGTCCGTCGAGACGGTCTCGGGATTGTTGTTGATGACCACGGCATCCAGACCCATCTCGCGCACGGCCCACGCGGCGCGGACGCTGCAGTAATCGAACTCGATCCCCTGCCCGATCCTGATCGGTCCGGACCCGACCACGATCACGCTCTGGCGCTCCGCCGGTGGCGCGACCTCGGGATCGGCGTAGCTGGAGTAGAAGTAGGGTGTCTCGGCCGGAAATTCTCCCGCGCAAGTGTCGACGCGTCGATAGGCGGGGTGGATACCCGACCGCACGCGGGCACGCCGGATGGCCGCCCACGGCACCCCGGAGATGGTGGCGATGTCGGCATCCCCGAATCCGGCTCGCTTGGCGTCAACCAGCGACGTGCCGACCAATCCATGCTCCGCGCCCACCAGCTCCGCGAGACGCTCGGTGAACCATGGCGCGATTCCGGTCGCGGCGGCGAGTGCCCCAGCATCGGCCCAGCCATGGCGCAGGAGCCCGATCATTCGCCACAGCCGCGTGTCGGTCGGTGCCAGGAAGGCACCAAGGTCCTTCGGAACGCGATGCGCCAGCGCCCAGGCGGGGTCCTCCCACAGCCAGCCTCCGCCGCGAGGCTCGAGGGAGCGGATCGCCTTGAGCAGCGCCGGCCCAAATTCGCGGTCGATTGCCATGGCCTCGCCCGTGGCCTTCATCTGGATGCCCAGGCTGCGGTCGGCGGTCGGAAACTTGTCGAACGGCCAGCGCGGCAGCTTGACGACCACGTAGTCGACGGCTGGCTCGAACGCCGCGCTGTTGCCGCCGGTCGCCGGATTCGGCATCTCGTGCAGCCGCTTGCCGAGCGCGATGAGCGCCGCGATCCGCGCGATCGGATAGCCCGTGGCCTTCGAAGCCAGCGCAGACGATCGCGAGACGCGCGGGTTGACCTCGATGACCCGGTAGTCGCGACCATCCGGCGACACCGCGAGCTGCACGTTGCAGCCTCCCTCGAGCTCCAGGGCGCGGACGATCTTGAGGGCGCATCGGCGGAGTCGCTGGACGAGTGGATCGGGCAGCGTCTGGATCGGCGCCACGACGATGCTGTCGCCGGTATGGACCCCCATCGGGTCAAGATTCTCCATGCCGCAGATGGCGATGGTCGTGTCGGAGGCGTCGCGCAGCACCTCAAACTCGATCTCGTACCAGCCCAGCAGTGAGCGCTCGACCAGCACCTGGCCGATGGGGCTGGCGGCGAGACCGATCGCGATCCGTTCACGCGCCTCATCGCCCGTGTGAGCGAAGCCACCCCCTCCACCCCCCAGCGTGAAGGCGGGCCGCACGACGATCGAGGCGTTGATGTGCTCGAAGAAGCCCATCCCATCGGCGACTTTTTCGACCACCACGCTCTCGGGCACCGGCTCGCCGATGCCGGTGACGAGGTCGCGGAAGCCGCCACGATCCTCAGCCGCTCGAACGGCAGCCAGCGGCGTGCCGAGGACCCTCACGTCGTGCCGTTCGAGAACACCGGCGTCGTCCAGCGCAACGGCCAGGTTGAGCCCGGTCTGGCCCCCGAGCGTCGGCAGCAGCGCGTCCGGCCGATGCTCCTCGATCACGCGCGTCAAGTAGGACAGGGTGAGTGGGCCGATCAGCACCGTCCCACCCACGTCCGGGTCGGTCATCACGGTCGCGGGGTTGGAGTTGACAAGGATGGTGTCAACGCCCTCGCCCCGCAGCGCCAGGCAGGCCTGCACGCCGGCGTAGTCGAACTCTGCTGCCTGGCCGATGAGGATCGGCCCCGAGCCGATGACGAGGACCTTGCGCGGTGGCCTCATGCCAGAGCGCGCTCCAGTGCCAGGTCGAAGACGCGCGACGCATCAATCGGCCCCGGCGCGCCCTCGGGATGAAACTGGACCGATGCGATGCGCCCCGTGCGATGGGCGAGCCCCTCCACCGTTCCGTCGTTGAGGTCGCGGTGGCTGACCACGTATCCGCCGGCGCTGATCGCGGGTCCGTCCACGACAGCCACCCCGTGGTTGTGCGCGCCGATGTCAACGCGTCCGGATGCCGCTTCGAGCACCGCGTGATTTCCGCCGTGGTGACCGACCGCCAGGCGACGCGTCTCCGCGCCGGCGGCGAGCGCCAGCAGCTGGTGCCCAAGGCATACGCCGAGGATGGGCGGGCCACCGATGATCGCGTGACCCGCCAGCTCACGGGTGGCCACAATCTGCGCGGCCATCCGCGAGGGATCGCAGGGACCGGGAGACAGGACGATGAGGTCGGGGGTCGTGGCAAGGATGTCGGACGCGGTGGCATCCGGCGGCAGCACCGTGAGCTCGAGCCCGCGGGCCGTCAGCGCGGCGAGAAGCGATCGCTTCACGCCAAGGTCGACCAGGGTCGCGCGAGCCGTTCGCGGTCCATCCGGCGCGACGGTGTAGCGGTCGCGGGTGGCCACGCCTGAGACATGGTCGATCGCGGCCCACGGCGTGGTGCCGGCTGCCTCCCCGACCGCTTCCTCGTCGCTCATGGTCGCGGCGCGGATGATGGCGCGGCGCAATGTGCCACGACGCAGCTCGAGCGTCAGCGCGCGAGTGTCGATCCCGGTCAACGCCGGGATGCCCGCGTCGATGAGCAGCTCCTC
>JBPCKH010000209.1:0-4129 GCA_051004475.1 Candidatus Limnocylindria bacterium
GCCCACGGGCCTGCGCGGAAGAAGAAGCCCCATCCACCCGTCAGCCCGTTGGCATACGGCATCCCGGAGCGGTCGAAACGGCTGAGGACCTGGCTCGCAGCGCCGAAGTGCAACGTCACGTTCCGCATCTGCTGCCAGTAGTCGATGTTGAAGTAGCGAGCCGAGCGGACCGGTCCGACGGCAGCGTCGAGCGACTCACGGCACATGTAGATAGCACCGAAGCGAGTGGTGTCGCCCTCGACCGGCGCCTCGATGACCAGGTCGGCCAGGTTCAGCCCCGATGGTGGTCGCGCCGTGGGGTTGTTCTCGATCTGCACGAGGATGGGGACCCGGTCAGCCAGGGCGGGGTCCGTGAGTGCCGTGCCGTTCATTGGGCAGACGGCGACCGGCGTTGGCGTTGGCGTTGGCGTGGGCGAGGGCGAGGGCGACGGTGAGGGCGTTGGGCTTGGTGTGGGTTTCGCCGTCGGACTGGGCGTGGGGATCGGGGTCGGACTGTGCGTTGCCGTGGGGGTCGGCTGCGGGACGCCGGTGATTATCGCTGCGCCGACGGCAACGAGGACGGCGAGGGTGACGAAGCTGCCAACGGCGAGCATGCCGGTTCGAGTTCGGAGGCGATGCATGGAGGTCCCATCCTACCGGCTGGGGCTGCGCCGATGCGCTGGTAGACTCATCCGCAATGCCGGGCTTCTCGACGCGCGCCATCCGAGCCGCCAGCCGCGCGCCCGACGCGCCACAGGCGCCGGTCAACGTGCCGATTTATCAGACGAGCACCTTCGAAGTGGCCGATGCCACCGAGCTGGCCGAGCTCCTGGCCTTTGAGCGCGCCGGCCACTCGTACTCGCGCTATTCCAACCCTACGCACGCTGCACTCGAAGAGGCGTTGGCCGAGCTCGAGGGTGCCGATGCTGGGCTCGTCACCGCGTCGGGCATGGCAGCCATGCATGGAGTCGCGTTGTCACTCCTGCGTTCGGGGGACGAGCTCATCGTGCCGCGCGCCGTGTACGGCGGCATGGTCGGCCTCATTGCGTCGGTTCTCGATCGCTCGGGCATCGGTCATCGAACGGTCGACACGACCGACCTGGCTCAGGTCGAGGCCGCGATCAACGACTCCACGCGCCTGGTGTGGCTCGAAACGATCAGCAATCCGACCACCGCGGTGGCAGACGTGGTGGCGTTGGCGGAACTCGCCCACGCACGCGGCGTCCTGCTGGCCGTGGACAACACATTTGCATCGCCGGCAATCGCCAATCCGCTCGACCTCGGCGCCGACCTGGTCATCCATTCGACCACGAAGTACATCGGCGGTCATTCGGACCTGATCGGCGGTGCAGTGGTTGGATCGGCCGAGCGCGTTGCGAGCGTGCGCAGGATTGTTATCAATGCCGGCGGCAATGCGGCGCCGTTCGAGGCATTCCTGGCGCTGCGCGGGCTCAAGACGCTGGCCCTGCGCATGGAGCGGCACTCGACCAACGCACTGGCGGTGGCGACCGCTCTCGAGGGAGCCCCCGGCGTGGCACGCGTCCTGTATCCCGGCCTGGTATCGCATCCCCAGCACGCGCTTGCGATGCGGGCCTTCCGCGACGGGATGGCTGGCGGGATGCTTGCCGTGGAGCTCGAGGGCGGACGGCCGCATGGCGAGCGATTCCTCGGCCGCGTCCGCGTCGCGGTCCACGCCACCAGCCTCGGAAGCGTGGAGACGCTCGTCAGTCACCCGGCCAGTTCGTCGCACCGTCAGTTCACCGATGCAGAGCTTGCTTCCGCCGGCATGTCGCCAGGGACGGTTCGCGTTTCCATCGGGCTCGAGGACGTGGCTGACCTGATCGAGGACCTCGTCGGCGCCGCGCGCCCCGGGACGTGACAGCTCCGCGCGTCGCCGCTGCGGGGACGCGCGCATGACGAGTGTCCTGGACCTGTGGCGCGCTGTCGACCCAGAGGCCCGCCTCGTGTCGGGGTCGATCGATCATCTTGCCCGGCCGGTGCGGGGCATCGCCCGAACTCGCGCCGTTCCTCCGCACCTGCCCGCGATGGTCGGTGGGGAGTTGCTCATCGCCGACGCCGCCATTCTCGTGGGGGAAGCGCTCGATCCCCTCGTGGCCGCCCTGCACGACGCAGCCCTCGCGCCCGTCGCGGTTTGGGTCGTCTCGCACGAGGTCGGTCCTTTCGACGGGGCCGGCGCCGACCTGCCGATCCTGTTCGGCGTCGGATCGGTCTCCTCGCTGGTGGCGGCGGCCGAGCGGCATCTCGAGGACGAGGTTGCACTGATGAGGGCTTTTGCCACTGACCTGCGCCTCGCCGGGGCAGAGGCGGCCCTGGCGGATCCACAGCCATCAGCGCCAGCAGGTGTCACTGCCGCTCGGCTGCGTCGGGGCGTGGCCGTTACCGCCGACGGCGCGTTGCGCACGCTCAACCCGCGTCCGGCCGGACGTGCGCTGGCGACCCGCTTTGTCGCGGCCCACGCTCGGCTCCTCTCCGAGCGAACTGGGTCGAGCGCGGCAGCGCGCCGGACGCGCGATGGGCTCTGGGTGCTCGAGCGCTCGATCGGTCCGGACTCGTCGGCATGGCTGTTCGACGACCTGCAGCCGGCGCGGGTCGAGGAGGTTGGGCTCGACGCCCTCGCGGTTACCCTGCGTGCTCTGCTGCGTCGGCAACCGTCCGAGCCATCCGAGTCGCGCCGAACGCGGACGGCGCCGCCTTCGACCGGGGATCCGATGCGTGACACGCTGATCGCGGTCGCTCGGGCGAACGGGCGTATCACGCCGGCGGCCCGATTCCTGGGAGTTCATCGCAACACCGTCCTCAACAGGCTGCGACGGGCGTCGGCTGAGCTGGGAATCGATCCTCGGCGATCCGACGACGCCTTGCGCCTGCTGCGAGGTGCGGATCGGTCCGACTGAGTTGTGCGATCTGCACAACGGAATCGGGCTCACGGCGGTCAGCATTGGTCGATGCGGCAGCGCCACGGCAGTATGCTCGGCGAAGACTCATTCGATCCCCGCACGAGGTTCTCCATGGCCACCATCAAGCTCGCCGATGCCCTCAAGCTGGCGGAGGATCGCAACCTGCGCTTCGTCAGTCTGCAGTTCACCGACATCGTCGGCCAGGTGAAATCGGTCCAGGTCCCGATGCACCAGCTGGAGGAGGCCGTCGAGCACGGGAAGTGGTTCGACGGATCGAGCATCGAGGGCTTCACCCGCATCGCCGAGTCGGACATGTTCCTGGTGCCTGACCTGTCGACCTTCAGCCCGATTCCGTGGGAGCCCGGCATCGGCGCCGACGGCAAGACCAAGCTCCCCACCGGGAGCGCGCGCGTCATCTGCGATGTGTATGACCCGAATGGAGAGCCGTTTCCGGGTGACCCGCGTGGCGTCCTGCGTCGCCAGCTTGATCGGGCCAAAAAGCTCGGCTTCACGCTGAACACCGGTCCCGAGCTCGAGTTCTTCCTCCTGCGCCGATCGAACGGCACCGTCGAGCCGCTGCCGCACGACTCGGCCGGCTATTTCGACCTCTCCGAGGACCTGGGCACCGAGGTTCGCAAGGAGATGATGAACGCGCTCGAGGAGTTCGGGATCAGGGTCGAGACGGCGCATCACGAGGTGGCCACCGGCCAGCACGAGATCGACTTCGAATACGCCGATGCCCTCCGCACCGCCGACAACGCCGTTACCTTCAAGACGACGCTCAAGGCGATCGCGGCCTCGCATGGGCTCTATGCCACCTTCATGCCGAAGCCGTTCTTCGGCATCAACGGCTCGGGCATGCACACGCACATGAGCCTGTGGGACGACAAGAAGGGTCGCAACGCGTTCTCGGATCCGAAGGATCCGTACGGGCTATCGACCCTCGCGCGCAGCTATATCGCCGGCGTACTCGAGCACGCGCGCGGCATGATCGCCGTCCTGGCACCGCTCGTGAACTCGTACAAGCGCCTGGTGCCCGGCTACGAGGCGCCGGTCTATGTCGGCTGGGCGCGCATCAACCGCTCGGCCCTCATCCGCATCCCGCAGAGCAGCAAGGGCCAGTTCAACTCGGTTCGAATCGAGCTGCGCTGCCCCGATCCGGCGTCGAACCCGTATCTCGCATTCGCGGCGATGCTTGCAGCCGGTCTCGATGGCGTCGAGCGCAAGCTGAC
>JBPCKH010000210.1:0-7323 GCA_051004475.1 Candidatus Limnocylindria bacterium
CGCCGAGGCGCTCAAGCTGGCCCGACAGATCAAGAAGCTGGTGCGTCGCGGGGCGGGCGCGCGCGACTTCATCTACATCGGGCGCGGCGTTGGCTTTCCCATCGCGATGGAGGGTGCCCTCAAGCTCAAGGAGCTTCGCTACGTCCATGCTGAGGGCTATGCTGCCGGCGAGCTGAAGCATGGGCCGATCGCGTTGCTCGATCCGGAGACGCCGCTCGTAGCGATCGCCACCCAGGGCGCGATCTACGAGAAGGTGGTCAGCAACGTCGCCGAGGCACGCGCGCGCTCGTCGCCCGTGATCGCGATCGCGACCGTCGGTGACGATCAGATCGATCGCTACGCGCAGGACGTGCTCTACGTTCCGGACATCCCCGAGGCCATCATGCCGGTCATCGCGGTCCTACCGCTGCAACTGCTCGCCTACGAGGTCGCGGTGGCCCGCGGGACGGACGTCGACCAACCGCGCAACCTCGCCAAGTCCGTCACGGTTGAATAGCGTCACCGACCGATGACTCGCCACGAGATCGGGATCGACCTGAACGATGTCGATCGCATCCGCACCGTGCTGGAGCGCTTTCCCGATCGCTTTCGGTTGCGAGTGCTGACCGAGGCCGAACAGCGATATTGCGGTCGCAGGGTCGAGCGGATCGCTGGGCGCTGGGCGGCCAAGGAGGCGATCAGCAAGGCGCTCGGCCTCGGCGTGCGTGGCGTGGGCTGGCGAGAGATCGAGATTCTGCCCAATCGAGCGGGGGCTCCGCAGGTTTATCTCCATGCCCGTGCCGCACGGCGCGCCGAGGCCATGGGTCTCGACGAGGTGAGCGTCTCAATCTCGCACGAGCGCCACATGGCAGTCGCCGTCGCCGTCGCCCATCGACGCCACGAGTGATTGGTCCGATGCGGTGAACGAGACGCCCACGCGATCACTGACGCAGCGCTGGGTCGCCGAACATCTGCCTCCCCGGCCCGCCCGCGCGCACAAGGGGGACTTCGGTCGCCTCCTCGTCCTTGCCGGATCGACCGAGTACCCGGGTGCGGCGATGCTCACCGGGCTGGGCGCGATGCGAGCCGGCGCCGGCACGGTGCGAGTGGCGGTCGCGGAATCGGTAGCGGCCCGGCTGGCCGGCATCGTCCCCGAGCTGACCTGGATGGTGCTCGATGAGGAGGCACCCGGACTCATTGCGCCCAGCGGGTGGCGTCGCGTGACGACCGAGGCGGGACGCTACGACGCCGTCGTGATCGGACCCGGTCTGGGTGGGCAGCCCGCGACCCAGCGACGTACGCGGAACCTGGTGGCGAGCCTTCGCCTGCCGTCGGTGATCGACGCCGACGGGCTGAACGCACTGGCGGCCGGCGGCAACTGGTGGGCTTCGCTCCGCGCCCCCGTCGTGCTGACGCCGCATCCCGGTGAGTTCGCCCGACTCGCGGGCGGTGGGGAGTCGCCCAGCGATGATGAGGGTGAGCGCTCGGAGGTCGCGCGTGATGCGGCGACGCGCTGGGGCCAGGTGGTCGTCCTCAAGGGTTCGAACACGATCGTGGCGGGTCCCGACGGCGCGCTGCTGCGCTCGGATATCGCAACTCCGGCGCTGGCAACGGCCGGGACCGGCGACATCCTGGCCGGCGTCATCGGCGCCTTCCTGGCCGTCGGCCTTGACCCGACGGTCGCGGCCGGATGCGCGGTGGCGATCCACGGCGCGGCCGGATTGTTGGCCGAGGATCGCATTGGCAGGGCCGGCGTCATGGCGCGGGACGTGGCGGGGCTGCTGCCGGAGGCGATGGAGCAGCTGCGAGGCGACCGCCGCCAGTGACAAATGCCGGCAGCCCGCATCGGGCGTGGGTCGACGTGGACCACTCGGCGATTCGCTCGAACCTCGCCGTGATTCGAGGTGCAGCGGGCGCGGCCGAGGTCATCGCGGTCGTCAAGGCAAATGCGTATGGCCACGGCGCCGTGGCGGTGGCGCGCACGCTGGTCGACGCGGGCGTGGAGCGTCTCGCGGTGGCGACCGTGGACGAGGCCACCGAGCTGCGCCGGTCGGGGATCGAGGTCCCGCTCCTCGTGCTGTGGGGCATCGGTCCCGATGAGGCCTCGATCGTGACGGGGCAGGCGCTCGAGCCGATCGTGTCAGACGGGCGTGCAGTCGACCTCCTCGAGGCGTCGGGTGAGCGCGACGGCGTGCGCATCGGTGTTCACCTCAAGATCGACTCCGGACTGGGACGCCAGGGCGCAGCGCCTGATGACGCGGTGCCGCTAGCGTCACGCATCGCCCGCAGCCGTCACCTGCGGCTGGTCGGCACGATGAGCCACCTTGCCGTCCCCGGCGAGGACGACGCGTTTACCGAGGTCCAGGTGCTGCGAATGGCGCGCGTCCTCGACGCCATGCGATCAGCCGGGGTCGACCCAGGGCTGGTGCACGTGAGCGCCAGCGGCGGCCTCCTGGCTGGCGCGGGCACGTTCGCCGATGCGGTGCGCCCTGGTCTTGCCCTGTACGGGCTTCAACCCGGATGGGCGGCAGACCGGAGTGTCGGGCTGGTGCCCGCCCTTGCGCTTCGCGCATGCGCGCAGCGGATCTTCGATCTGCCGGCCGGCGAGGCCATCGGCTACGGGCTTCGTTGTCGTGCCGAACGCGATACGCGGAGCGCGACGCTCGGCATCGGCTACGGCGACGGGTGGCCTCGCGCTCACGCCAGCAACGGTTGGGTGCTGGTCCACGGTCGACGCGCCCCGATCGTGGGCGCCGTCAGCATGGACGGTCTCACCGTCGATCTGGACGGGATCGATGGTGTAACCTACGGCGACGAATTCGTCCTGATCGGAGAGCAGGATGGCGCCCGAATCACCGCCGACGAGGTCGCTGCCGAGCGGCGAACCATCAACTACGAAGTGACGACTGCCTTGCGCGAGCGTCTGCCGCGGCTTCACCGAGGAGTCGACTGAGCGCCCGCGCTGACCCGCGAACGAAGGCATGCATGGCAGGAAAAATCGAGATCAACGTCTGGCAGGGGGAGATCGCCGAGCTCGAGGTCGACGCGCTGGTCGTTTCGGCCAACGAGTCACTCTTCATGACCGCCGGCGCTGCCGAATCGGTGAAGCGTCACGGCGGATCCGAGATCGAGCGCGACGCCGTCGCCCAGGGTCCGACCGAACCCGGCACCGCCATCGCCACACACGCTGGCTCACTGGCTGCCGTCTATGTGATCCACGCCATCGGTGTTGGCCACGATCGGATTCCGGATCGCCAGCGCCTTGCTGCGGCGATTCGCACCGCCCTCACCTTCGCGGAGCCACTCCAACTGCGCCGACTGGCGTTCGCGCTCGTCGGCGTCGAGCACGGAGTGTTCCGCGCCGATGAGGCGGCGGACCTCCTCGTCGAGGAGCTGACGCGGTCTTCGACAGGGAGCCCGACGATCGAGTCGATCGTGATCGCAACGACCAGCGCAGCGGAGACGCACGCGGTCACGGTCGCCCTGAGTGCCCGTCGCGCGCACGTGACGTGAGTCGCGATCCAGCGCGGCGGATCGCGAAGGAGCTCGGACGCCGGGGGCTGGCCGCTCCCGCTCGCCTGCTGCTGGACGCCCATCGGCCGTTGGCGCCGCTGCTATCCGACGGTGCGGCGGCGCTCGACCCGTTGCTGCGGGCGATCGGCGGTCGAGCCATCGATGACGTGAGGAGCGTGATCGGTGAGGACGCCGGCATCGAGTCCCTCATCGCTGAGCTGGATGATGAAGAGGAGCGTCGTGCCCAGCCCGGCTGAGCTGCTCGGTCGCCTGGTCCGTTTCATCGGCGAGATCCTCGGCGCCTCGTCATTGAGATTCGAGATCGGCCCGACGGTGGCGGTGCTGGCCGTCCTGTTTATCCTCCTCCAGCTCGTGGCGCGCCCGGTGAGCCGCTGGGTCACCTCGGACGCTGCCGGTCTCGCCGGTGTGGGCCGCGCCATGGCGCTTGCGGCCGAGTCCGGGACCGATGCGGTCGTCTCGCTGGGCGGTGCCGGAATCATCCGCGCAACCGACTCGCTCGGACGGCTTCAGACCCTTGCCGCTCTGCCGATCCTCGGTCACGTGGCGCGTGCCGCGGCGCGGAGCGGCGTTCCCCTGCGGGTCCTCATCAATGATCCGCTGACGGCGGTGGTGGCAACGGCCACCATTGACGCCGCACATGCCTCGACCGCGACGCGCGAGCGTCAGGGCCGATCGAGGATCGTGATGGTGGGCGAAGGTCGGGCGACGATCGCCGGCCTGGCGATGACGACGGGCGCCCGGCCGGCCGCGGCCTTTGCGCTGGGATCGCTGCGCGAGGAGGCGCTTTTGCATCTCGACGGTCTGCGGGGCGGGTCGGGGTCGCTGGTCACCGCGAGCGCCGAAGGGGCCCAGGCATCGTCGCTCTTGCTGGGTGGCGGCGCCGCGCTCATCGGTCCGGAGCCGTTCCAGGCCGGATCTGACCTCCGTTCAGACGTCGAGGAGCGGACGATGGTGATGGCCGCGAACCGTCTCATCGGCCTGGCGATCATCCTCATCGGGATCGGATCCCTGCTTGCCCTGGCGGGAGGCGTCGACCTCGCCGACTTCCTGGCCGGGTCCGGAAGCGGGTGAGGCGTCCGACGATCGCATGCCTGGTCGCCATCGTCGGTCTGCTCTTGCTCGCTGACCTGCTCGTCGTCAACAGCGCGCTCGGCCAGGTGGCGGGCGTCGCGGTCGACGCGGCAATCCTGGTTGCAGCAGGCGTCGCGCTCGCGGCCGTCGGCGCGCTCGGAGCACGAAGGGTCGGCGACCTTCGCCGCCGGCGGGGCGACCCGGTCGGGGCGATCCTCGTCCTTGCTGGCATGGCCTCCATGCTGCTCCCCGGACTCTGGCCCGGGTCATCGGGAACAGACGACCCCGCGGTGCAATGGCTGATCGTGGCAATCCTGGTCCCGATCGGCGCGACCCTGTTCGGGCTTCTCTTCGTCTCGACACTGGCCGCGGCACGCCGCACGCTGGCGACGCGGAGTCCGGAGGGAACGCTCCTCGTCGTCGCCGCACTGGTGAGTTCCATCCTCCTCGTTCCGCTCTCCGGAGCTGCCGGCGATCGACTTGCGGAGGCCGCGGGGTGGTCCCTCGCCTTTCCCATCGGCGCCGTGTTTCGCGGGCTTCTGATCGGGATCGCCATCCTGACCGCGACCTACGCAGCGCGCACCCTGTTCGGCATCGGCGCTGCCGATGAATGAGCGCACGAGACGCATCTCTCTGCTGGCGCCAGTGCTCCTCGTCATCGCATTGGGCGCGGCATGGCAGGTGCCCGACGCGGGGTGGCTGCGATTGTCGGCTTCGGACGCCGATGACGTCGATCGCATGAGGGCGACGCTGGACGGACTTGCCGACGGGCCGCTCGTCCTGGTTGGATTCGACGCCGACCTGGGCACGTATGCCGAGATCCGACCCACCGTGCGCGCCCTTCTCGCGGACCTGCTCGGCCGGGATGGCCGGCTTGCCTTCGTCAGCGTCACGCCCGAGGGAAGGGCACTGGCCTCGCTGGAGCTCGCGCGGCTGGCGCGCGGCCGGGCGAACGCCGCTCGCCTGCTTGACCTGAAATTCATCAGTGGCGCTGAAGCCGGGCTGGTTGACCTCACCCGCTCAATCCGGGTCCCGGACGACGCGGGGGATGCGGTGTTCGCCGGCAGGGTCGCATCCGAGGGCATCGGCGCATTTGACGCGATTGTCGTGGTCGGCGGGAACGATGTCGGGCCGCGGAGCTGGGTGGAGCAGGTGGCGCCTCGTATCGGCGAGGTGCCGTTCATCGCCGTCACGCCAACGGTCCTGCTTCCCGAGGTTCAGCCGTACGTCGGCAACCGACTGGCCGCCATCCTCGGCACGCCGCGCGATGGGGCGGCGTATCGCGAGGGCCTCGATTCGGGCGCTCTCGAACGCCTGGAGGACTCGACCGCTCCGCGCTCCCTTCCCGTGCTGATCGGGATGCTCATCGCGATTGCCGTCCTCGCCCATGGGCTCGGCAGGCGCGCACTGGATCAGGTGCGGACAGCGAAGGCACGTGAGGTCACGTGAGCGGCTTCTTCGACACCTCGACCGCTGGCGTGGTCGCCACCTGGGTTGCGGCGATCGTGACACTCATCGTCTTTGGCGCCCTGCTCGGAGAGCGTCGGTTGCTCGGCTGGTCACAGCACCTGTTCGCCGGCCTGGCGACCGGCTTCCTGGCGCTGGTTGCCGCATCTGAGGTGCTCGGGCCGCGCCTCGTGCAGCCGCTCTTTGCCGATCCGACCGGCAGGCCGGAACTGTGGGCCGGAGTGGCGCTGGCTGCCACGGCCGCGGCGGCTCCCTGGCTGCCGCGTCAGCTCTCCGCGATTCCGGCGTCGATCGCGATCGGCTCGCTGGCGGCCTTTGCCCTGGGTGGTGCGGTGATCGGGACCCTGCTCCCTCAAATCGACGCCTCCATCGTCCGACCGGGCGGTTCGGCAGCCGCGACCGTGGGCGGCGCACTGGCGGCCGTGGTGACCGGGCTGGTCCTGATCGGATTTCTGCACGGCACGCCGCGCGGGAGGGCGCTCGCCGTGGCAGCCGGTGCGGGTCGATGGCTCCTCATCGCCGGCCTCGGAGGCTTCCTCGGGTTTCTGATCCTGTCCCGTCTCATCCTGCTCGTGGATCGTATCGGATTCCTGTTGGGCGACTGGTTGGGCCTCGTCTCGTGAGCGCGTCACCGGTGCGCGCCGAGATGGCACTCCTGCTCGATGTCGGCTCGGCGTGGGCAAAGGCCGGGGTCATCGGCAGAGTGCGCGGCAGATGGCGGCTGGTGGCGCACGCTGCACAGCCGACGGCCTGGGGCGCGACCGCGCTGCGTCATGCGCTCGTCGATCAGCTCGCGGCTTCAGCGGATTCCCGCCTGGTGAAGCGCCTGAACGACATGGTCGCCGACGCGAATCGGATTGAATGCCACACGGCGCTGCGGCAGGCACGCGTCGCAATCGTGGCGGTCTCGCGAGAGCTTTCAGGCAGTACCGCGCGCAGGGCGGCGGAAGCCGCCGGCTGGCAGGTGGTCGAGATGGTGACGTTCGACGACGGACGGACCCTCGCCGATCGACTGGGGACCCTCCAAACGGTCGAGGTGGATGCCTGGCTCGTTGCCGGGGGGTTCGACGGTTCTCGAAGCCCTCGGGGCCTCGAAGCGGTGGCGCTGGTTGCTTCGGCGCGTCGCGCCGGTGGGAGCCCGGTCACCGGGTCCGTTTCGTCGGCGCCGGCGGAGGAAGCAATCGAACTGTTCGGGCCGGGGGTGGCGACCGTGGTGGCCAACCCGCGACCGGATGCTCGTCGCGAAGACCCCGGGCCGCTGCGGGCGCACCT
>JBPCKH010000211.1:0-3852 GCA_051004475.1 Candidatus Limnocylindria bacterium
GACCCCGTCGCCGACGCGCGCCACACGCTGAGCCATGAGCACCATGCGCAGCTCGTGAAGCTCGCGGATGCCATGTCGCTTCAGGCGGCATTTGCCTACGCGGCAGAGCCTGCCCAGCGCCCCGTCGAGGGGAGTGAGAACACATAGGTCGCCCGCGTCGTGGTCGCGTTCAGCCCGGAGCGCCAATGGCTCGTCGCAGCGCCCTGGCGAGACTTCGACCTGGGTAGAGGAGAGCCATCTTGTTTCCAGCTGGAGACGCGGCGTCCGATCGCGGCATTAGCATCCTGACGGATCTCAGGTTCCGGCCGCTCGCACCTCTTGTCCCGACGGTCACAAACGGTCTCCTCGATTGCGCGTCGTCCGAGAAGTTCGGACCAGATGAGCCGATACCCTCGCGCTTCAGTACGGAGCTCCAACTTCAATCTCGCCACGCTCTTGCGCGAAAGCGGGCTCCAGACCTTCCATCGGTTTCAAGGTCCTAGTTGCCGCGTCGCGGCATCCCGGTACTAACGGCCCATCGCTACGAGTGCATCGCCCCGCGTACGTTTGTCACCGCGCCATTGAACTTTGAGCTCCGGACAGGGATCCGGACGGCATTGCTAGTTGCTGACGGGGGGATATGGGCACTAGAGCGCTGGGTTGCGGTCTCCGGTATGTCGTTGCGCGCCGAGCGCTCGATGAAGCGGCAGGTCGTGCGCTGAAGCTTGAGGGTCGCCTCGGCCGGTGGGCAGGCATAGCGTCCCTGGCGGTCGCGTATGCGCTGGCGGCAAAGTTTGGACTGCTGTTCGCGACGACGGACGGGTCTGTCACGGCCGTCTGGCCGGCGAGCGGCATTGCGCTCGCGGTGCTGCTCCGCTTCGGGTACGGGCTATGGCCGGGAATCACGATCGGCGGCATGCTCGGGTCCGCATCGTTGGGAGCATCGCTGTTTGCGGCGGGCAGCGAGGGATTAGCCGCCACCGCCGAAGCGCTGATCGCGGTAGCCGTTCTTCATCGCGCCCGGGCGCGTGACTTGCGCCGAGTACGCGACGTCGTGGCCTTCTTCATCGCTGTCGCAAGCGGCGCCGGGGCGGCAGCCGTTATCGGCGTCGCCGCATTGGCAGCGACGGGCCTCATCAGCTGGAGCGAGTACCTGTCGATATGTCTGGTGTGGTTCATCGGCGACTCTCTGGGGGCGCTGGTCGTGACGCCGCTGGGGCTCGTGTGGCGGATCCGCCGGTGGGCAAGCCGGCGAGGTCCCGGGGCCGTCGAGGCCGCGCTCACCGCCGGCGGGGTGGTGGTGACCTGCCTCATCGTGTTCGGCAGCCCCTTCACGCCACCGGGGCTCCCGTTCGCATATGCAGTTGTGCCTGCCGTGGGTTGGGCCGCAATCCGTTTCGGGCGTCATGGCGGCAGCGGCGCCGTTGCGGTTGCGTCCGTCTTCGTCGTCGGCGCGGCCGTGGAGGGACGTGGGCCGTTTGGGGCGTACGCATTGAACGAGAGCGTGCTCGCCTCGCAAGCGTTCATCGCGGTGCTCGCAGGGATCAGTTGGACGCTGAGCGCAATCATCGCCGAGCGACGCTCGGCGATCGAGGCGCTCCTTCACAAGGAGGCCACTCTGGAGCATCAGCAACGCTTCCTGGAGGCGGCGTTTGACAGTCTCGCCGATGCGGTCGTCGCATGCGATGAGAACGGAAGGCTCACACTCTTCAATCGAGCGGCGATGGAGGTGCATCAACTTCCGATGCAGCCGCTGCCCGCAGAGCGCTGGGGAGAGTACTACGACCTCCTTCGTCCCGACGGCAAGACGCCGCTACCGCCAGAAGAGGTGCCGCTGTACCGTGCCCTGACTGGTGAGCGCGTGCGCAACGCGGAGCTCGTCGTCGCTCCACGAGACGTTCCTGCGCGCCGCCTGCTGGTCTCCGGGCAGCCCATCACATCCCAAAGCGGAGAGTCGCTGGGAGCGGTGGTCGCGATGCACGACGTGACGGAGCGCAGGGAGATGGAGGAGCAGCTCCATCGCCAGGCATTCCACGACGCTGTCACCGGGCTCGCCAATCGCGCGCTCTTCACGGATCGTCTGGAGCACGCGCTGTCACGGCGCGGCTCTCCGGAGCAACTGCTGGCTCTCCTGTTCCTTGATCTCGACGATTTCAAGGCGATTAACGACTTCCTGGGGCATCAGGTGGGTGACGAGGTGCTCAATCAGGTGGGCCAACGCCTGCAACAGTCGGTGCGTGCGGCCGACACGGTGGCACGCTTCGGCGGCGACGAGTTCGCAGTCCTGCTGGAAGACGTGGATCGTGATACCACCACCCGCACGGCAAGCCGCATTTTCAAGGCGCTGCGCGCGCCGGTCACCGTCGATGGGAGGCAGGTCTCTGTCTCAGCAAGCATCGGCATCGCGGTTGCGACCGGCGCCGATCACCGTGCAGAGGTGCTGCTCAGGAACGCGGACGTGGCCATGTATCGGGCGAAGACCCGCGGCAAGAACAGGCATGAGCTGTTCGATTCGGATATGGGCCTGGCCGAGATCGAGCGAGTGGCGCTGAAGGCCGATCTGGGCAACGCCCTGGGTGCTCGGCAGCTCACCCTCCATTACCAGCCAATCGTCGAGCTCGGGACGGAAGCGATCGTCGGAATGGAGGCACTGCTGCGCTGGAAGCACCCGGTGCGCGGGATGGTGGGCCCGGCCACGTTCGTTCCGCTCGCAGAGGAGACCGGTCTGATCGTCCCCATCGGACGGTGGGTGCTGCGGGAGGCCTGCCGGCAGATGGTCCGCTGGGAGCGGAAATTCAACGCTGCTCCCGATTTCACCATCGGCGTCAACCTGTCGGCTCGTCAGCTCGCCGACCCGGACCTGGAGCGCGATGTGGTTGCCGCCCTGGGAGAGTCCGGCCTCGCGCCGGAGCGCCTGACGCTGGAGATCACCGAGAGCCTCCTGGTGGACGATCCCGACGGAGCGATCGTCAAGCTCGGCGCCCTGAAAGAGCTCGGCGTGCGCCTGGCGATCGACGATTTCGGGACGGGATACTCCTCGCTCAGCTACCTGACTCGGTTTCCGATCGACATCCTCAAGATCGACAAGTCGTTCGTCGATACGCTCGGCGACGCAGATCAGGGATCAGCGGTCGCGCGCCTCATCGTGGATCTGGGCCAGACGCTCGGTATGCAGGTCGTGGCCGAGGGCATCGAGCGGCCGGAGCAGGCCACCCGCCTCCGAGAGATGGGCGGCACGTTGGGGCAGGGCTACCTCTTTGGGCGGCCCCTCGACGCGCAATCCGCAGGTCTCTTCCTCGGCAGGCGGCTGACTGTCCCGGACGGCGAGCGCGAACCGCTCCAGGTCACGGTCGGGATGGCCGGTCGAAGGAGGTAGGAGCCGAGCGAGGCGAGGTGGCACCTTATAGTGGCCGGGGGATGCGCTGCCGGATGACCGCCAGCCACCGTTCCGTCCTGAGGAAGTCCCCATAGGCTGAGTAGGAAGTTCCTGGCCTGCCAACCCTCAGCCCCGTTTAGAACAACAGTTCTACTGCTCTGAGCGTGAGCCGGAACTGACGCCCTCCTGGGCCGCAGTCCTCAGCAGCTCGTCGAGCGACAGGGCGCGCCCCTCTTTCCATCTCCGCGCACTCGATCCCTGGTCCAACTGAGCCTCGGCGAGGCGCCGCGGATCCTCGAACGGGCGCAGCGCCACCGGCGCGCGACCGCCGACCTCCTCCTCGAGCGCCTCGGCCCCACCGCCAAGCCGCAGTCCAGTCTGGGTCCTGCCAGTCGCCACCAGGTGTGCGGCGGCCCCGCCCAGCGCAGTGGCAAGCAGCGGCAGGTCGGCCGCCGCCCGGAAGATGTCGACCGCCTCCCGATGCAGCTCTCGGGCTC
>JBPCKH010000212.1:0-2653 GCA_051004475.1 Candidatus Limnocylindria bacterium
CGCCCTGCACCAGGCGATCTGGCAGACATTGTCGGAGCTGAAGCTGCCCCCCGCGCTCGTCGGCCGCTACGAAGAGCTGACGCGGGACTCGATCTTCTACCTCGATCCCCACGTCTGCCTGCGCTGCCGCTACCGCAGCACCGAGCTCCTCTGGCAGTGCCCGCACTGCCACGAGTGGAACACCTTCGTCGAAGAACGCATCGCGCCTGCAAAGGATGCGGTCGAAGCGTAGCGGCAGCAGCTGTTAACGAGCCGACACCAACGAGTCATGCACTTCGGCGACCTGGCGATCGGTTTCGGCGAAGCCACGGTCCGTCCAGATCACCCGGTCGGCGCGTTTGACCTTCTCCTCGATGGGCCACTGCGCCGCGAGGCGGGCGTGGGCTTCGGCGTCCGACAAGCCGTCGCGCGCCATGACGCGGCGGACCTGTTCCTCCGGGTGGCACGCGGCCACGACGACCTCGTCGAAGTCGTGGTTGTGGCCCGTCTCGAACACCAGCGGGATGTCGGCGATCGCGACGCGGGTCGCTGCCGGGAGGTTGGCGAACCACTCGCGGATGCGCCGGTAGACCTCAGGGTGAAGGATCGCTTCCAGCGCGGCGCGCGCCTTGTTGTCGCCAAAGACGATGCGCCCGAGGGCGGGTCGATCGAGCGTGCCATCGGCGGCGAGGACGGCGGTCCCGAAGCGCGCAGCGATGGCGGCGAGACCGGGCGTGGCGGGCGCGACCGCCTCCCGGGCCAGGACATCCGCGTCGATGGTCGGAACTCCCAGCGCCGCGAGTCGCGCGAGACAGTAGGACTTGCCGGTCGCGATACCCCCCGTGAGTGCCACGCGCCGCACGGCTGCCCTTCTACCTTCTGCCTTCTGCCTTGACCGCGCGAGCCTCCGCCGCAGCGAGCGTGTTCTTGAGGAGCATCGCGGTCGTCAGCGGGCCAACGCCGCCGGGGACCGGGGTGAGCGCCCCGGCAACCTCCGCGGCGGAGGGGTGCACGTCGCCGACGACGACCGTCCCTCGCTTCGCCAGCGCCTCCAGCCGGGGCGAACCCGCGCCGAAGATCTTCTCGATCAGGGCCCGGTCGCTGACCGGCGTCGTGCCCACGTCGATGACCGTCGCGCCTGGCTTGACGAAGGCGCGCGTGACGAATGCGGGGCGCCCGATCGCCGCCACGAGGATGTCGGCCTGGGCGGCGACGGCCGCCAGATCCGGGGTCTTCGAATGGCAGATGGTGACCGTGGCGTCCCGCTGCAGCAGCAGCATCGCCATGGGCTTGCCCACGATCTCGCTGCGGCCGATGACGACCGCATGTTGCCCGCCGATTGGCAGCCCCGAGCGGTCGAGCACCTCGATCACGCCCGACGGCGTACACGGCTTCAAATGCGCGCGCCCCTGCACCAGCTTGCCCACATTGGCGGGGTGGAACCCGTCGACGTCCTTGTCCAGATCGATGGCGTCGAACACGCGCTGCGCGGCATGCTTCCCCATCGCGTCCGGCAGCGGGGACTGCACGAGGATGCCGTCGTGTCGATCACCTTTGTTCAGGCGAGCGACGAGCGGGAGCAGCTCGTCGAGGGACGCGGTGGCGGGCAGCCGCTGGAGGTCAACCCACAGGCCGGCATCGGTTCCCGCCTTGACCTTGTTCCGGACGTAGACCTCGGATGCCGGGTTCTCGCCGACAAGGACGATGCCGAGCCCCGGCGCCCGGCCCGCGCGCGCCGTGAACGCCTGCACGCCGGGCATCGCGCTCGCCCGGATCTCGGCTGCTATGCCGGTGCCGTCGATCAGCCGAGCGCTCATGCCGTCGCCGCCGCCGTTTCCAGCTCTTTGAGGCTTTCGGCGCGGCCGAGCACCACGAGATCGTCCCCCGCGCGCATCGCCATCTCGGGTTCGGGATTGAACTCCATCTTGCCGTCGGCGCGGCGGATGCCGACGACCACGACCCCGAAACGCTGGCGCAGGCTCGCGTCGAGCAGGCTCTTGCCCGCGAGCGGCGAGCCTTCCCCGATGTGGATCTGCTCCATGTTGAGGTCCATGTTCTCTGACGAGGTCGCGATCTGGACGAAGTCCACGACGGCGGGGCGCATCGCGGTCTGCGCGAGCTGCTGGCCGCCGATGTTGTACGGGGAGACGACGCGGTCGGCGCCCGCGCGCGTCAGCTTGACCTTGGCGTCGTCGGTCTCAGCGCGGCCGATGATGAACAGGTCGGGCTTGAGCAGGCGGGCGCTGAGCACGGCATAGACGTTCTCGGCGTCGGTGCTGACGGCCGCGACGAGGCCGCGCGCCCGGTCGATGCGGACCCGGCGCAGCACGTCCTCGTTGGACGCGTCGGCCTCCACCGCCAGGAAGCCCTGATCCATCGCCAGGTGCATGCGCTCGGAGTTGCGCTCGATGACGACGAACGGCACCTTCTGGCGCGAGAACTCGTGGGCGATGATCTCGCCCATGCGACCGAAGCCGCACAGAATGAAATGATCGGAAAGGTTATCGAGCATGCGCGCGAGCCGCTTGCGCTCCCATCGCTCGGCGAAGCCTCCCTCGGCGAGCACCGACATTAAGAGCGAGAACGCGTAAAAGAACGCGCCCACGCCCGTGAGCAGGATCACGACCGTGAAGATGCGGCCCGCATGCGAGAGCGGGTGAACCTCCCCGTACCC
>JBPCKH010000213.1:0-3952 GCA_051004475.1 Candidatus Limnocylindria bacterium
ACCACGACGACGTCAGCGTGCTCTGCCGATGCTCCCATCCGCTGATCCTAAGCGGTCTGACCGGTTCGTGGACGGTGGCTGCCCTGTCTCTCACTGTATCGAGGCCAACTCGCCGGAGAGCGGTGGCAGGCGCGATTCCCACGCTACACGGAGGACTCCAGCGCCTGAGACGCGCCCGGGAGCGGGGCTCAAGCGTGGTGGCCCGCGGCAGACTGTGGGAATCGCGCCGCAAGTCGGCTTCCTGCGCATGTGGCTCGATAGAGCGAGACCGTCTTCATGCGGGCTGTGGTCTGGCCACTTGGTACGCTGCCCGGCGTGCAGGAGCCAGAGGTCATGTTCGCGGCGGAGCCGCCTCCAACGGCGGATGTCGTCGTCATCGGGGGCGGGATCATCGGTTGCGCAACCGCCTTCTTCGCCGCTCGCGCAGGACTTCGGGTCGTCGTCCTCGAGCGTCGCGCGGCGCTGGGCACGCTGACCACTCCGGTATCGACCGGCGCCTTCCGCCTCCAGTTCGACAATCCCGAGGAGATCGCGGTCGTGCGCGAGGGGATTGAGCTGTTCGACGCCTTCGGCGAGCGTACCGGGCTCGAGGGTTGGGACCTCGGCCTGCGTCGCCGCGGCTACCTGTTCTGCTCGTTGACCGATGCGACGCTGGACCGCTCCCGGCGCCTCGTGGCACGGCAGCGCGAATGGGGCCTCACCGACGTCGAGCTGCTGTCCGGCGACGAGGCCCACGCTCGATGGCCGTGGCTCTCCACCGATGTCCGCGGTGCACGCTACCGCCCCGGCGATGGCTGGCTCGACGTCAAGCGGCTGACCGTTGGCTACGCCGCGGCCGCGTCGAACGCGACACGCATCCCCGACGCGGTGCCCGGCGGCGGGGCCACCTTCGTCATGCGTGCCGGCGTCACCGATATCCTCCTGAAAGGGGAACGTGTCAGCGGCGTCCGAACATCGCGCGGAAACGTGGCCACGAACTCGGTGGTGATCGCCGCCGGACCGTTCCTGGCGCCGGTGGCCGCTCTGGCGGGCGTCGAGGCGGTGATCCGGCCGACGCGACGCCACAAGCTGGTGATTCCGGAGCTCCCCTCGGTGCCGGCAGATGCACCGATGACGATCGAGGAAGAGACGGCCGCACACTGGCGACCGTCGATGGGCGGCTGCCTGGCGCTGTTCACCGATCCCGCCGAGCGACCAGGCGAGCCGTCCGACCCGACTCCGATCGACCACGACTGGGCCTTCGGCCTGCTCGACCTGGTCTCGGGCCATGCGCTGGCACGGGTGGCGCCTTTCTGGCGCGATGCGTGGGCGGGCGGCGCCTCACGCGTTCACTGGTTCCTCCAGGCGGGCCAGTACGAGTACACGCCGGATCGACGTCCTTATCTCGGGCCGATCGGTCCCGACGGGCTCTCGCTCAATGGCGGATATTCGGGCCACGGCATCATGGCCGGCGCCGGGGGGAGCCGCCTCGTCGTCGATCTGCTCACCGGCTCGGCCGATCGCGAGAGCAATCCGTTTCGGCCGGATCGCGCGTTCGACGTCCGCGAGCACGACATCCTCTAGCGGGTCGCCTCCGGATCGGCCTGCCCCTCGCGCTGCCCGTACGCGGCGTCCGGGCTCTCGCCGAAATCGTCGCTCGCCCGCTCCGGGTCCACTGGCTGATTCATCGGTCCACCCGGTCGCGGATCGCGGACCGCTGGATCCTGGTCGCCGGCTTCGGTGGGGACCTGGTCGCGGCCCATCGTCTCGCCCTGGGTGGTGTTGGTGCTGCCCTGTTCCATCGTTGCGTACCTCCTGGTCGAGCCTCATGGCAGGCGGCGTGCCACCGGCAGGACAGCCGATGAGACACTGCGATGCACCTGGTCAAGCGCGCCGGCCGCAATCGCATCGCGGCGGATGCGCTCTCGGTCGCCATGCAGCGCCAGGAGATCGGGACGGCTGGCTAGCGTCAGTAGGTTGGTTCCTCCAGCAGCCAACGTCCGTCGACCCGAACGAGCCGCCAATAGCCCACGAAACGACGAGATGACCCGGAGTCATAGGTCTCGGTGAAGTTGGCCTGGACCGTCGCGGTCGACGCTGACTGGGCCGCCACTTCGAGCGTGTCGAACGCTATATCTGCCGTATCCGCGAAGCGACCGTCGAGGTTGTCCTGTCGCGGGAATTCGTCCTGCATTCGCTCGCTCCAGAGGGCGTAGGCGTCGTCGAAGCGACCGGCCGCCACGTGGGCGTAGAACGCCGCGACAGCATCGTCGGGTGCGACGGCGGCGACAGGCGCGGGCGTTGCCGGCGCAAGACTTGTCGCAGGTTCCTCGGTTGGCTGCGGAGTTGCCGATGCTGGTGACGGCCTGGGCGTGGGCGTGGGCGTGGCTGACGGCGTGAGCGTGAGCGTGGGCGTGGACGGGGGCGGGAACGGGGCTGTTGTCGGGCTGGTGACGTTCCCGCCGGGTGAGCCGACCATGACACCCGGCAGTGCACCTGTTTCGCCTCCTTCCGCGATCAAGCGTCCGCCCAGGTAACCGCCGCCGATGAGCACGACGAGAAGGATCGCGAGTGCCCAGGCCGGTGCGGCGCGGCGCCTGCCATCGTCGCGCGCAACAGGGGTCGGGCCCGGGAGGGGGGTGGAGGCCGGTGATCCGACCCCCGAACCAACCGACGTCACGGACCGAGGTGCCGCCCCGATCTGCGCCTCCCGGCCATTCACCCATTCAAGAAGGGCCGATCGCAGGGCCTCGGCCGATGCGTATCGTTGCGCCGGTTCTGGCGCCATGGCACGCGTGACGATCCGGGCAAGCTCCGGTGCAAGGTCCGGCACGATGCCGCGTGGGTCGGGTGGCGGTTCACGCAGTCGCGCAATCGCGATTGCGTACGCCGAGTCTCCAGTGAAGGCGCGCCGACCGGTCAGTAGCTCGTAGAGGACGACGCCCAGCGCGTAGATGTCGCTCGGGGGTCCGGCGCGTTCGCCGCGGGCCTGCTCGGGACTGAAATATTCGACTGACCCCAGCGTGGCGCCGGTCTTCGTCATGCTGTCCTCGCCTGTTGCTCGCGCGATTCCGAAGTCGGCGACCATTGCCCGCCCATCGGACCCGAGGAGGATGTTCCCCGGCTTCACGTCGCGGTGGACCGGCCCGGCATCGTGCGCCGCTTGCAGCGCGGCGGCGGCATCGGCTCCCAGGCGAGCAGCGCGGTCGGCTGTCATCCGGCCGTCGCGGGCGAGCACCTTCGCGATGTCACCGCCCTCGACCAGCTCCATCACCATGTACGGGGCGCCATCGGTTCCGACGTCGTAGACCGACACGACGTTCGGATGGGAGACCGATGCCGCCCGGCGCGCCTCGGCCTCGAATCGCTGCACGAACATCGGATCCTCTCCGAGATCGGCTCGCATGACCTTCACCGCCACGGCTCGGTCGAGCTGCTCGTCGTGCGCGCGATAGACGGTCGCCATGCCGCCCTTGCCGATTTGGTCGGCGAGGCGATAGCGGTCGCCGATCAGCGTTCCGGTTGGCATGGCGGTCAAGGAAGCATGCTCCGTACCACCTGGCGGCTGGTGTTGCGGTCACGAACCGTCATGCTTCACGCGTGGCGTGCACTGGGCACGTTCGCATGCCGTTTGGACGTTTCCTTTCACGGCTCCTGTGAATTGGAACGCTCCACAGCACCTTCCTGAGGCTCATTGGTCATGTGGCGTGAATCCCGACGATCCGCCGGCTCTCCACGCCGGCCCCCGTCGTGGCAGGATGGGCGCGATGAAATTCGGGCTCCAGGTCAACCAGTTCACATGGCCGGGCGGCACCGCCGCAATCGGTCCCACCCTCGCCCGCGTCGGACGCGGGGCCGATGATGCCGGCTTCGACTCGATCTGGGTCATGGACCACTTCTTCCAGATCCGTGGACTTGGTCCGCCCGAGGCGCCGATGCTCGAAGGTCAGACCGCGCTCGGCTTCCTGGCTGC
>JBPCKH010000214.1:0-3289 GCA_051004475.1 Candidatus Limnocylindria bacterium
GTTGGGAAGCTGAATGGGGCGCGAGCAAGCTGGTTGGCCACGCATCCGACACTGGACAACCGGCTCGAGCGACTGGGCGAGCTCTACCCGCAGCTCACCGAATTGGACGAGAACGCCAGGACCACCGGGTGGGATCCCAGGGACTAAGCGCGGTCGATGACTGCTTAGGCTCGGTCGAGGGCCTGAAGGACGTCCGCCACAAGGTCGTCAATGTGCTCGATACCAACCGATAAGCGGACCAGCGCATCCGAGACCTGCAGCGGCGAGTTGGCTACCGAGCCGTGGGTCATCACGGCCGGGATCTCCACCAGCGATTCGACACCGCCGAGCGATTCGGCCAGCGCGAAGATGCGCGTGCCCTCGGCGAAGCGGCGTGCCCGCTCCTCCGCTGAGCGACCATCGCGCGCTGCGGGGATGAAGCTGACCATGCCGCCGCAGTAGCGCATCTGGCGGGCGGCGAGCGCGGCCTGCGGGTGCGCGAACGGGCCGCTGGCAAGACCTGGGAAGTTCAGTGTCTCGATGTCATCGCGCCCGGCAAGCGCCTCGGCGACTGAGCGCGCGTTGGCGGCGTGGCGCTCGACTCGCAGCGCGAGTGTGCGCAGGCCGCGCAGGACGAGGAAGCAGTCGAACGGTCCGGGCACCGCGCCGATCGCGTTCTGCAAGAACTTCAGTCGTTCGTACAGGTCCGGGCGCGAGGTGGCCAGGACGCCGCTGATCGTGTCCGAGTGGCCTGCCAGGTACTTCGTCGCGGAGTGAAAAACGATGTCCGCGCCGAGCTCCAGCGGCCGCTGCGAAAGCGGCGTGGCAAACGTGTTGTCGACGACCAGGATTGGTCGTTCGCCGCGGGCGCCGACGTGATTTGAGAGCCGCTCGGCAATCGCGGCGATGTCCACGATACGCAGGTGCGGGTTGGTCGGCGTTTCCAACCAGACCAGCCGCGTGCGCTCATCAAGGTTGCGATCGAGCACGCCGATCGGATCGCGGGCGCAGTCGTGATAGCTCGCCTCGACACCCATTTCGCGCAGCACGCGTTCGAAGTAGCGGTACGTGCCGCCGTAGACATCGTCCACGCACAGGATCCGCTCACCCGGCAGCGCCAGGGCGGAGATCACCTGGGTCGTTGCCGACCCGCTGGCGAATGCAAGGCCGTGTTCGCCACCCTCGAGGGCGGCAATCGCCTGTTCGAGCCGCGCCCGCGTGGGGTTGCCCGTGCGGGCGTACTCCCACCCGCCGCGTGGCCGGCCGACCGCCTCCTGAGCGAAGGTCGCGGTCTGGTAGATCGGTGGCGCGACTGCGCCAGTCAGCTCGTCCGGAGACATGCCCGCGTGGACGGCAAGCGTGGCCGGCTGCCAGTTCGGATCGGTGTGCGCGGGCTTGTGAGGCTGATCTGTGTCCGCGGGGCGGTCGGGAGGTGCCTGGTCGGTCATCTTGCCGTCGCCCAGAAATCGCGCAGGAGTTTGTTGAACTTCTCCGGCTCCTCCAGTTGAGGGTTGTGTCCGGAACGCTCGAAGACGACCTTCGGCGCACCCAGCCTCTCGGTCAGCGCGCGATCGACCGCCCAGAACCCGTCTCGCATGATCGACTCGTCGACGCCCGGCCACGCGCCCTCGACGACTAGGATCGGAAACCCTCCGCTGGCCACAGTTGCCAGATCGATCGGCGCATCGCTCGGCCACGGCTCATGACGCGTGGCCTCGACCGCCTCCCAATCGGCTTCAGAGTATCCCGAGGTATCGGGTTCCCGGCCTAGCGCCTTCGACCACGCCTCCCTGAACTCGCGGGCCGTCATGCCGGCGGCCGCCTCGAAGACCGGTCGAAGCGCGGCCTCGAAACGATCCGCTGCCGGATCGCCGCGCGCGATACCGACCGCTAGTGGTTCGATCACGACGAGCGATCGGACGAGATCGGGCCGCATGCAGACCGCTACCAGGGCCACGACCGCGCCATACGAGTGGCCAACGAGATGGCCACCGCTTCCGAGCAGTCTCAGGACAGCTTGCGCGTCGAGTTGCCAATCCGGTGGCCCGGCGTTCTTGCTGCCACCGTAACCACGCCGATCGAGGAGCACGACCTGGTAATCATCGGCGAGCTCAACCTGACGAGGAAACGTGTCAGTACCCCAGCCGAAGATCCCGTGAACGAACACAGCACGGTGGCCCGTACCGAAGATCTCCGCGTGGACACCGTCGTAATCGTCCGATCCGTGATCGGGCTCCAGTGGTTCTACCGAACGGTCGAACGGCGCCTGGTCGGTCATTCGCCGGCGAGCATAGCCCAGCCAGCCGCAAGCCCCGCGGCCGGCTATGCCCATCGATATGCCCCACATGCTTAGCCGTGCATGAGCGAGACCGATAGCGCACCGGTGACGGCAATCACCGAGCCGCAATCGACCCAGATATGCCTCGCATGGATAAAACGCAGCGGCGCAGGCGATAGAGCAGGATGTTCGGCCGGGGATCGCCCGACGCAGGCCACTATCGACCTCGATCCTGCTGAAGTAAGCATGGGAGGCATATCGGCAGCGATTGGACACGGCCGGACCGCCGCCGTCCCGTGTGCCGACGGATATCGCCCGCATCATTGGATGAGCGAGAGTCGAAGCGTTAGGTGGCGCGACCAGCGTTCGGCAGTCGCCTTGTCGACCTCAATATCGCCTGCATCATTGCCAGAGACTTCCGAAGCGATAGTGGTGGCCAAGGACGCCTCGGCTGCCGGGCACACGGGCCACTATCAGCACAGCTCGCGCCTCCTTAAGGATGGAAGCGATAACCGCGCCGATTAGGCGTGGTCCGGTCGCAAGCCGGGCGCCCTCGATAGAATCAATTGCCCCCAGCGCGATCAGCCCGCGACCAGCCACCGAGAGGAGACCCACGCCCATGCCACGCCCCCAGTTAACTGTCGTCGGCGCCGGCAACGTCGGCGCGTCCGTGGCGCAGCGTGTGGCCGAGGCGAGCTTGGCGGACGTGGTGCTGATCGACATCGTGGATGGGCTGCCGCAGGGCAAGGCACTCGACCTGGCCGAGGCCGCCCCTGTCGTTGGCCACGACATGAAAATCACCGGCACGAATGACTATTCGGACACGGCCGGCTCGGACATCGTGATCGTCACTTCGGGCCTCGCCCGTCAGCCGGGGATGAGCCGCGACGATTTGCTGTCGAAGAACGCCGGAATCGTGCGCAGCGTTGTTCAGCAGGCGGCCGCCAACAGTCCCGACGCGATCCTGATCATCGTCACCAACCCCCTCGACGCAATGTGCCACGTCGCGCTCGAGGCCAGCGGCCTGCCGCC
>JBPCKH010000215.1:0-3773 GCA_051004475.1 Candidatus Limnocylindria bacterium
GATGCTCGGGAAGCGGCGGCGCTCACGGCATCGGCGTTGTGAACAGCGGCCCGCAGATCAGTGCCAGCATCCTGAACGCCGACTTCAGCCGCCTCGGTGACGAGGTTCGGCGAGCGGCCGACGGGGGCGTCGACGCGATCCACCTCGACGGCATGGACGGCCACTTCGTCGACAACCTGACGTTTGGGCCGGTCGTCGTCTCCGCCGTTCGGCCGGCCACCGACCTGCCGTTCCACAGCCACCTCATGATCAGCAACCCGATCGCCTACGTCGAGCGCTTCGCCGATGCAGGCAGCGACCTGATCGTCTTCCACGTCGAGGCCGATGACGAACCGTCGGCGGTGATCGAGGCGATCGAGCGCGCCGGGAAACGCCCGGGAATTGCGCTCAACCCGGAGACGCGGGCAGAGGCGGTCTGGCCGTTCCTCGATCGCGTGGACCTGCTGCTGGTCATGACGGTCTACCCCGGATGGGGTGGCCAGGCGTTCATCGGTGGCGTCATTCACAAGCTGTCGGCGCTCGCCGCCGAAATTCGGCATCGGGACCTCGACCTGCCGATCGGCGTCGACGGCGGCGTCAATCTCGAGACCATCGGCCGCGCCCACGCCGCGGGGGCGGACGTTCTCGTCACCGGGAGCGCCCTCTACGGGACGGATGGGGACCTGACATCCACGGTCGCTGCCCTTCGGTCCACTGCCCGCGGCCACGATGACACCGAATTCGACGCGGAAAGGACCTGAAGCTGCTGCACCACCGCCTCCTGACGCCCGCGATCGCTCTCCTCTTCGTGGCCATCTCTGCCGTCGCCTGCGCGCAGGAAGATCCGCAGGTCTCATTCGTGCCGACGCCGTCACCGACGCCTGAGCAGCCGCGTGAGGTGACCGTCACAGTTGTGTCGCGCGGGACGGACGAACCCGTTGTGGATGCCGAGCTCCGATTCGAGGACGGCTCGGTTCTCACCGCGGCCGACGGCACCGCAAACCTCACCGCTATGCGAGGCGCCATGGTCAAGGTTGCGGCGGACGGCCACGAACCGGCGGAGGCAACCGTCCCCGACGAGGGCGACCTGGGCGTCGAGATCCGCCCCAATGTCGCCAGCGGCGTCATCTCGGACCCGGACGGGGAGCCGATCGCCGGCGTCCGCGTCTTCCTGGACGGCGGCGAGCTGATGACGGAGACCGACGACGACGGCGCCTACGAGCTTGCTGGCCTGCCGGAGGGCGCGACGCTCGTCTACAAGATGCCGGGCTACCGGCTCGGCGAGATCGTGCTGGGCGACGAGATGACGCAGGACGTCGCCATGCAGCCGTTCGAGGCTCGTGCCCTCTATGCCCCGTCCGCCGTCTTCGAGGCTCCCGGCCGGCTGGACGAGATGCTCGCCCTTCTGGACCGCACGGAGGCCAACGCCCTGGTGATCGACGTCAAGGAGACCGCCGGCCGCCTCTACTACGCCACCGATCTCGAGACCGCAGCCGAGGTCGGCGCTGTGCGCGAGACGCCCGTTTTCGATCTCGCTGAGCTGCTCCCGATGCTGGAGGAGCGCGGGATTTACACCATCGCGCGGATGGTGGTCATGAAGGACAACACGAGCGCGGTGGCGCGGCCGGAGCTGGCTGTCCGCAACAGCGCCACTGGCGAGCCGTGGCGAGACAACATCGGTGGTGCCTGGCTGGATCCATCGGCCCCGGGCGTTGCGGAGTATGTCGCGTCGATCGCCGGCGACCTCGCGGCGAAGGGCTTCGACGAGGTTCAGCTCGACTACATCCGCTTCTACAGTGATGGCCCGTACGATGTCGCCGATACGAACCTGCCGAACACGCAGTCTTTCCGCCTGCCGGCGATCCAGCGGGTGCTGCGTGTCGTGAGCGAGGAGCTCGACATGACGCGCACCTTTCTCGGCGCGGATGTCTTCCCGATCAGTTTCATCGTGCCCGACGACCAGGGCATCGGGCAGCGACCGGAGGTGATCATGCCGTACGTCGACTACTTCAACCCGATGGTGTACCCCTCGCACTACGGCCCCGGCGTCTTCGGCTTCGAAATCCCGAACAACTTTCCGTACGAGGTCATCGACGAGACGCTCCAGATCATGAACGAGCAGGCCGACGGCCTTCCGGTCAAGATTCGCCCATGGATCCAGGACTTCGGGTATGGTCCGTTCCCGCCGTATACGACCGCCCAGGTCCAGGCTGAATTCGCGGCGGCGGCGGACAACGACGCCAAGGGCTGGATGATCTGGAACGCCCGCGCCATTTTCACGGAGGCTGCCCTGGGACCACCTCGCGATGGCGAGGATGACGGACCGATGAGCCCCGCATCGCCCGACACGCCGCCTTCGGCGTCAGCCTCGCCCTGACCGATGCGCCTTGTCGTCCAGCGCGTGACGCGCGCCTCGGTGCACTCCGACGGGGAGCTCCTCAGCGAGATCGGGACCGGCGCGCTGGTCCTCGTCGGCATCGGCGCCGATGACACGGTCGAGATCGCCGACCGCATGGCCGACAAGCTCTTCGGCCTTCGCTACTTCGAGGACGCCGACGGGCGCACCAACCTTGACATCGCCGATGCTGGCGGCGCGCTCCTGGTGGTGAGCCAGTTCACCCTCTATGCCGACATGCGGCGGGGGAGGCGTCCCGGATTCACGGCAGCGGCCGTGCCGGACGTCGCGACGCCGCTGGTCGATCGCTTCGTCGATCGGTTACGTGTAGCAGGTCAACAGGTCGAAACAGGCCGCTTTGGGGCCGAGATGGCTGTCGAGCTCGTGAACGACGGTCCCTTCACTCTGGTGGTCGACTCGGAGCGCGATCTGGCCTGACGTTCCACGCGCCGAGAGTTGCCAATTGCCGATGTCATCGGCGTTAGGCGCCCACGGGGTCATCATCGCTCGTCGAAACCTGCGGAAATGGATGTCGCGCGAGCGACGAAGTGGCCGGCAGTCGCGTAGCATCGACGTGATCGGTGAGTGGCAACTTCGGTTCCACTCCCCATCGCTCATGGCCTTGCCCGACTATCCTCACCCGTGGTGCGAGGCTAGCAGCCAGCCAGTGAGCCTGAATCGCCTCGAGGTGGGGACCACAGTGGTGAAAATGACCCGTGGTGCGGGTCGCGAGCGACTGAGCCCGCTCCCGTTCGCCTGTAGCCCCTTGGTGCGGGTGGCTGCCCTGCGAACTCGTCGGGCGCATCGGTCTAGAAGGGGAGGGTCAGACCTTCTGGGCGGTGCGGCGACAGCGACTGCAGGCCTTGACCTTCGAGACCCTGCCGTCGGTGACGAGGGTCATGGGCTGGAGGTTCGGCAGCCATCGGCGCAGGGCGCGCTTGCGGTTCATCCCGACCGACTGGGGGTTCCAGCCAGTGATGGGGCGCTTACCGCACAGGTCGCAGACGCGGGCCATGATCGAAAGAATCTCCACTCACAAAGGGAGCCCGCGCGTGACGCCGGGCGATCGGGATGGTAGCACGCTACGATCGAGGCATGCAATCGAGCCAGCTGATCAGACCGTGAGCAGCGGCGCTCCCGACGCTCTCGACCAGCCGATTCGACTCAGCATGCCGGCGCTGGCTGGGGGCGTGGTGACACTCGCCAAGCTCGGGATCACCAGCACCCGCGAGGCGCTCTGGTATCTGCCGTTCCGCTACGACGACTTCAGCGAGCTGCGACCGCTCGGCGAGCTGGTGCCGGACGAGAAGCAGTCGGCGCGGGCAACCGTGGCCGCCATCCGGGTCGAGCCCGGCTTTGGCAGGCGTCCGCAGCGCGTAATTGCGCAGCTGACCGACAC